>JBAXFO010000084.1:0-10724 GCA_037139885.1 Planctomycetota bacterium | reverse complement strand
CTTGTCGCCATGTTTTCCGGCGGGCGTGAGAAGCCGAGACTGACGGCGGCTCAATCCGAGAAGAAAGTCGCCGATCCGCCGAAAAAAACGCCGCCGCCCGAAGCGCCTCCCAAAACGCCCGAAGCGAACGTCGCGCCGAAAGTCCCGGTCGAACAACAAGTCGCCACGTTGCTGGCCCGACTGAACGACATGCGCAAGGCCGCCAAGCTCGCGCCGGTGGTCCTCGACTCCGATCTTTCGCGTGGCTGTCAACGGCATGCCGACTACCTCGCGAAGAACCGCAATCACCCCAAGCTCTCTGGCGGCGGCTTTCAAGACGAAGACCCCGCTCTGCCCGGTTTCCACGAGGAAGGCCGTGCCGCGGCCGAGGCGTCGGTGTTGGCGTTCGCGGAACCGCAGGCCGCCCTCGATTTGTGGCTGGGACGCGTCAACAGCCGGCCGCCGCTGCTCCACCCCGATCTGCAACGCATCGGCGTCGGCGCCGCCCAAACCGCGCGCGGCGAATGGATGACCGTCCTCGACCCGACGCGCGGCCAAGCCATCGCGGCCGTCGCCTTCCCCGCTCCCGACCAAAAGGACGTGCCCCTCTCCTTCAGCGGCGGTCCGGAAGCCGAGGTCGATTCCGGTTTTCCGATCTCCCTGCAATTCGCCCTCAACAAGACGCCGACCGCCGTCACCGCGTATGTCGCCGACGACAAGGGCAATCGACTGCCCGCTCTGGTGTCGACTCCGGAAGCGCCCCTCCCCAACGTACGCCGGCCCGGGCTCATCGGGATTATCCCCAAACAAGCCCTCGCTCCAAAAACCACCTATCGCGTCCATATCGCCGCGCAGTTCGCGGGCGTGCCGTTCAAAAAAGAGTGGCGCTTCACCACCGAAGACGATGGCGACGACGGGGCCGTGCAGGCGAACAAGATGCTCGCCCGCCTCAACAACATTCGCCGGCAAGCCGGGGTTCCCGAAGTGAAGCTCGACGAAGAGATCAGCAAAGGGTGTCGCAGTCACGCCAAGTATTTGGTGGTCAACGCGCGCCGGCCCGAGATTCAAGGCATGGGGGCTCATTTCGAAGACGACAAACTCCCCGGCTTTTCGCCCGAGGGTTTGCAGGCCGCCAAGGCGTCGGTCATCGCCATCGGCGACTATGAACCCCCCGACGCTCTCGATGGCTGGATGGCGACGCTCTACCACCGCGTCGCGCTGCTCGAGCCCGGCCTGTCGCGCGTCGGCTTCGGTTGCGCGCGCGGCACTCGTCTCGGCTGGATCACGGTGCTCGATTTCGCCACCGGGCGCGAACGGGGCGAACGCTCCATGGCCGTCTACTGGCCCGTCGACGCGCAGACCGATGTGCCGCTGCACTTCCCTCCCGGCGGCGAAACGCCCAACCCGATTCCCGAAGACAAAACAGGCCGGGCCGGCTATCCCGTCACCGCGTTCTATCCGTTCAAGCTTCCCCTCGTCAAAGCCGTCGGACGTCTCGAAGACTCGAAAGGGCAGGACGTGCCATGCTGGTTTTCGTCTCCCGAGATGCATGCGAACCCGAAATTTCCGAATCATCAGGGAACGACCGTTTGCCTCATCGCCAAGGAGCCGCTCAAACCCCAGGAGACTTACCGCGTCACGTTGACGGGCATGCACGTCGGCGATCCGTTCAAGAAATCGTGGACATTCACCACATCGAAAGCAGGACTCGAGGGCAATCGGGCCGCCCAGAGCGCCATCGAACGGCTGAACCACATTCGCGAAAAGGCGGGCTTGCCCGCGGTCACGCTCGACCCCGCGCTCGCCAAAGGTTGTCAGAATCACGCCGACTATCTCGCCCGCAACGGCAAATTGCGAACGGCAACGTTCAACGTGATCGACGAAGATCCCGCCCTCCCGGGGTTCACGCCGGAAGGACAACAAGCCGCCCGACGCAGCGACGTGTTTATGTTGGCGCCAAACCCGACGACGCAGATCGACGATCTCGTCGGCACGCTCTATCGCCGCAGCTTCGTTCTCGATCCGCGCTTGCGCCGCGTGGGCCTCGGGTGCGCCCTCGAAGTGGGCGTGGGCTGGATCAACGCCCTCGATCTGAACACGGGGCGCGACGATGGCGAACCGGTCGTTTTCCCGGGCAACGGCCAAAAGAACGTGCCGCTCGATGGCCGCGACCGCTTGCCAGAAATGTCTTCGTTGCCGGGTTACCCCGTCACCGTCTGCTTCCTCGGCGGACCGAAAATCGCCAATGTGCGAGCGAACCTGGTCGAAACCCTCGGCGGCCCTGTCGACGTGCGGCTCTCCACTCCCGAGAACCCGATCGACATCAGCGCGACGCAAGGCAACGTCATCGCCATTTATCCAAAATCTTCCTTACGCCCCGACCGCGAGCATACCGTGACGATCCACGCCGAGATCAACGGCTCCCCCTGGAACTATTCCGGCCGCTTCTCAACGGCCAAAGAATGAAGATCGCTGCGATCAGGGGATGTCGAATCCGATTTTTTGGGAGGGGGCTGTTCGTTCAGATCGACGACCTTGCCGTCTTGCCAAACGATGAACGGAGTTCCCGTTTGGACCGCCAAGGCCCAGGCGTTTTTTGCCGCCCGGCGCAAAGCGGCTTCGACGTCCCGCAAAGTCTTGTCAGTTTCCATGGCCAACCTCGATCAAAACCAATTCCTTGTCCGAGTTATCGAATCTCATCCACTTGTCGACCAGGGGGCGGTACTTTTCCCGAAAGTTTGCAAGTCCCACGTGGAAGCGGCGGAGGATGGTCTCACGGGGAATATCGTGGCCGCCGAGCGCGACTCGCGACGCGACCCGTGAAATGGCTATCGATGGATTGGAGAGGCTAAGAAAGATCAACGTGACGTGATACCCCGACGCCCGCCAAAGGGGAATCATGCGTGCATAAGTCAGACCGCTCAGCGTCGTTTCAAACGCAAAGCTCTTGCCCGTCCGCACGCGTTCGTGGATCTCCTCCAACATAATGCGACCCGCTTTGAGAGCGGCGTTGGCGGGATTGAACGGCGAGAGTCCCGCAGCGATGAGATCGGCATTGATGAAATCGGTACAGGCCGCTTCATTCGGCAGATATTCCCGGGCGAACGTCGTCTTGCCCGCTCCGTTCGGCCCCGCGATAATGATGATCTGCTTCACGCCGCTCCCATCCCCTGCACTGGCGCCGGCGCATTACACCTTCTTCTCGTCCTTTTTCTCATCCATCTTTTCGTCTTTCTTCTCGTCCTTTTTCTCGTCCTTTTTCTCGTCGTCTTTCTTCATTTCCGGTTCCGCCGGCGGCGCGGGGGGAACGGGGGGCTCGAGCTTGGGCGCGAACTTGACGGGCGGCTTCGGGCTCACCTCGGGATACTGCTGATAGTCGAGGAACAGCATCGTGCTCCCCACGACGAGCGCGATCAGCGAGATCACGAGCATGCCGGTGTAGGCGTCGTTGGCGGCTCGGTAAGTCGTCGGTTCATTAGCCATCGAAACAATCCTACTCTGGAGGATGGACGAACACCAGGTTTAGCGCGGGTTCAGCGAACTGCTCACGACGTCGCCTTCGCGAATCGGCCGCGGAGCGACGCCGGGCGCCCGGACCAACCGGCCCACGGACGTATGATGGTGGGCGTCTTCAATGCGAATCATGCCGATGTATTCCGTGGTCGGGCTCAAACGGTAAACCTCAAGCGTGTTGTTCACTTTGACGCCGTGATCGGTGCCCAGCGAGACGCGGACCAGCGACTTGTCCGTCGTGTCGACGCGTTCGATGACCCCCTTGACGAACTTTTGCGGCGGGTTGGAGGCGTTGATGTCCCGCGGCAGAGCGTCGCCGCCCGACTTCGTCGGACTGATCAATTCCGCGAGATTTCGTTCGAGTTCTTGGACGCGCGTCACGAGAATCTGGTTGCGTTCCTGGCTGAATTTCAAATCGCGATCGAGCGAGATGGCGAGATCTTGGCTGTCTTTGTAGCGCGTCGCCAGCTTGACGTTGCGGTCCTCGCGATCCTCGACGGTTGTCTTGAGATTGTCGACTTCCTTCTTCATGCGTTCCTGCGCGACGAGGGCTTTTTCGAAATTGATCTCGGCCAACTTGCCCCGATCTTCGGCGTCTTTAAACGCCTTCATCAGTTCGGTCTCGCGTACGGCCCATTGGGCCTGGTTGAGGGCGATGTCTTGCTTCTTCGCTTCGAGGTCCGCCTTGGAAGCGGAAAGTTGCGTTTGCAGGGCTTCGAGCGTACTCATCATGGCCTGGTTGTTTTTCCGGGCGATGTCGAGCTCGTTTTTAAATTGTTCGGCCGTGAATGCGTTGTTCGCTCGCGGCGCGTAGGCATACGTGACGAATCCGATCACGACGAACGTCATGACGAAGACGAGGAAAATCAAGACCTTACTGAGCGTGTTCATCGAACTCCCCCTCTCGCACAGCGCTTCGAAGGAAGCGGCGCCTGGAGCGCGTTCCCCTCGAATCCCCCGCTGAGCGGCGCGAACTATGCCGTGAGCTTTAAGAGTTGTCAACGCCAAATCGCCGCTCACGAGCGATCGATTTTATTATGACCGAGCCCGACGCTGAAAGGAAGGGGAAGCGGCGCAAAGTGAGGCAATTTCGCGAAATGGGTTCGCGGCTCTCCGCAGGAGAGCGCTGACGAAACGCCGCGACAGAGATCGCGTCCCGTCAACGCTCTCCTGCGGAGAGCCGCGAACAACTTTTAAACTTGCAAATGTTCGCCGAGCTTTTGAATCGCCTTGTACTTTTCGTCGCTGACGCGTTGCGCGGGCAGCTTGAGTTCGGTGGCGATGTCGGCGACGCTGTAGCCATCGGCGCAGCGGGCGAGGATGTGCTGTTGCCGAGGCGTCAAGATCTCGGTGGCGACAGACCAGACTTCTTCGCGCGAATCCTGCCAGGGGTCGACGCCGCGCGGATCGGCGACGGCGTGGGGATCGATGGGATCGAGACGGCGCTCACGCTGCACGCGTTTCTTGACGAGATCGACCACACGCAGAAATTCGCGACGGCGTTCTTCGTCCGGGCCGTGCAAGACGAGCGTCCATTCGGCGCGCGGCAGACGCTGGAGCAGCTGACAGAACACCTCTTGCGTGCAATCGGCCCAGCGGTCGATCGGCAGGCCGGCATTGCGCCAACAGGCCGTGCAATAACGACTCAGGTCGCGGACGGCGACATCTTCCGCGGAAGCCGGGCTGGCGCTCCAGGCCGTTAGCGCAGCGCCGAGAGCCATGGCCATCACGGTCTGGCGATTCAGGAATCCACGCGCTTTCATGTCAAGTCTCCGAAGACGACGGATCGACTCTCCATTCTACGGACGCCCGGCAACTCCGTTCTCGCCCCCGTGGCGACAAGTTTCCTAACTTCGCGGTTTCGCCCCCTCAAAACCCAAACTGCACCTCCGCCAGGGCCGCGATCGACTCCCCGATCGCCAGCGACGCCGTCGCCGCGGGGGAAGGAGCGTTCAAAACATGGATCATCCGCTCGGTTTGCACGAATCGAAAATCGTCGACCAGTTGTCCATTCGGTTCGAGAGCCTGAGCCCGCACCCCGGCTCCGAACGGACGAATATCGCCGATCTTGAGTTCGGGGATAAGCCGGCTCAACGCTTTATGAAACGCCGCCTTCGACAGCGAGCGATGCATTTCGCCCAGCCCCGTTCGCCAAAATTTGCCCGCCATCGACCAGAAGCCGCGATAACGGGCGAGCTGCCAAAGATCGCCCGGCGAAATCTTGCCCCACGAGTATCCTTCCCGCGCCAGGGCCAGCACGGCATTGGGCCCCGCTTCGATCTGACCATGCACGGTCCGCGTGAAATGCACGCCCAGAAACGGGAACCGCGAATCGGGGACGGGGTAGATGAGATTCTTCACCAGTCCCTGTTTGGCCGGCAGAAGCTGATAATACTCGCCGCGAAAGGGGACGATCTGCAAGCCCGGGTCATGGCCGCAAAGTCGCGCGACGCGGTCGGATTGCAGGCCGCCGCAATTGATCAGATGGCGACACGCGACCGGCCCGCCCGTCGTTTCGAGAACGAGATCCGTACCTGCAGCCGGGCCGCCGAGTCCCAAAAACCGCTGCCCGAGCCGAACCTCATGCCCGGCCAGGCGAATGAGCTCCGCATATTTTCGCGCGACGATCTTGTAATCGACAATCCCCGTTTCCGGCACCAACAGCCCGGCGATGCCGGCGACATGCGGTTCGTGTTCGCGGATTCCCGCCGCATCGAGCCGGACCATTTTCGTGAGGCCATTTTCACGGCCCCGGCGTTCGAGCTCGGCGAGGGCGGGGAGTTCGTCGTCGCGGGTGGCGACGACGATCTTGCCGCAGCGTTCATGCGGAATCGCGTGTTCTTCGCAGAAGCGGTACATCATGTCGCGGCCCACGGCGCAATTGCACGCCCGATGCGAGCCGGGCTTGTAATAAAGCCCCGAGTGAATGACGCCGCTGTTGTGTCCCGTTTGATGTTGGGCGACTTCGTTTTCCGTTTCGAGGACGACGATCGACAGCCGCTTGCGTTCGCCAAGTTTGAGCGCGGTCGCGAGGCCGACGATGCCGGCGCCGATGACCGCGATGTCGAAAGGAGTGTTCATCCGGGGAGCCCAATTGCGAAAACCTGTGGCCTTGCGGTCGCCTCTCTCCTACATATGTAGTGAGACGGTTTCGTGAAAAGAATCACAATGTTCGGGAGGAACCATGGACCAGCCGTTCGACCTGTCCACGTACTACCCGATTTTCATCTTTCTCGCCATCCTCATCGGCTTTTGCGCGAACGTGATGGTTTTGGCCCACACGCTCGGCCCGCGGCGCAATTCGGCCGTGAAGCTGATGCCGTATGAATCGGGCATGGACCCGATCGGCGACGCCCGGCAACGTTTCGACATCAAATATTATCTCGTCGCGATCATGTTTCTCGTGTTCGACGTCGAACTTCTCTTCCTTTATCCCTGGGCGGTGGTGGCGTATCAAGATCCGGCCCTGGGGGGCTTTCCGACGGTCTTCACGGAAAACCATCTCATCTTCTGGTCGGTCCTCGCGTTCATCGCCCTGCTGTTCTTGGCGTTCATCTACGACTGGCGTAAGGGGGTCTTCAAATGGCGTTAGACCTGCCCGAGAGCGTTTACCTCACGAGTCTCGACAAGCTCGCGAACTGGGTTCGCTCGAATAGTCTCTGGCCGATGCCGTTCGCGACCGCGTGTTGCGGCATCGAGCTCATGGCCACCGGGGCCAGCAAGCACGACATCGCCCGCTTCGGCGCCGAAGTCATGCGGTTCACGCCCCGGCAGTGCGATTTGATGATCGTGGCCGGACGCGTCGTCATGAAGATGTTGCCCGTGCTGCAACGCATCTGGATGCAAATGCCCGAGCCGAAATGGTGCATTTCGATGGGGGCGTGTGCGTCGTCCGGCGGCGTGTTCGATACGTATGCCGTGGTGCAAGGCGTCGATCGGTTCATTCCCGTCGATATGTATGTGCCCGGGTGTCCGCCGCGGCCGGAACAGCTGATCCAGGCCGTGATCGATCTGCAAGAGAAGATCACGAAAACGGGCACGTTCTGGGGCCGGGATTTCAAAGACCGCATCGCCGCCGAAGGGCCGAAGCAGAATGCCGCGATCTTGTCGGGCGATATCGTGACCGCTCCGGGCGAGTTTTCGAAGTCCAAGCGGATCAACTTGAATTAGGCGTCTCACGGGTCTAGAGAAAGGCTCATATGCCGTTCGACGACATCACAACCCGGCTTCGCGAGCAGTTCGGCTCCGATAGTTTCACGACTTCGGAGTTCCGCGACAATCGCCGCGTCCATGTGAAATATGAGCGGGCTCACGCCTTTCTGTCGTATCTGAAAGACGTACTCGGCTTCGACATGCTCTTCGAGCTGACGGCCGCCGACTATTTGAAATACCCCGACGCCCGCGACCGCTTCGGCCTGGTTTACGGCGTGCTCAACATGGCGACCGGCGAACGCGTCTTCGTCAAAACGTTTCTCAACGAGCCCGACCTGACCATCAAAAGCGTGTACGGCATCTGGAAAGGCGCCGATTGGCTCGAACGCGAAGCGTACGACATGTACGGCATCATTTTCGACGGCCATCCCGATTTGCGCCGCATCTTGATGCCCGAAGAATTCACGAGCTATCCCATGCGGAAGGACTACCCCCTCCGCGGTCGCGGCGAACGGCATAATTTCCCGATCATCACCCGCGCCGAAAGCTGAGGGACGGCCGCGACGCCACGGCGGAGCGCGGCAACGACGCACGTTCGGAAAGAGGAAATCGTCCGCGAAACGCTCCGGCGCCCGCGGCTCACCGAGGTTTCGAGATGCAGGCCGCAACGCTCGACAAAATTGACGGAGCCGCAGAGAGCGATTATCTCTGGACGCTCAACTTCGGCCCGCAGCACCCGGCCACCCACACCACGCTGCGCCTCATCCTCACGATGGACGGCGAAACCATCGTCAAGGCCGTGCCCGATATCGGGTATCTTCATTCCGGGTTCGAAAAGCTCGGCGAAGATCTCGACTTCAATCAATACGTGACCATCGTCGATCGGATGAACTACATCTCGCCGATCGCCAACGAAATCGCCTGGCATCATGTCGTCGAAAAACTGCTCGGCATCGAGATCACCAAACGCTGCTCGTACGTCCGCACGATTCTCGGCGAACTCGCCCGCATCAGCGATCACCTGCTCTGCTGCGGCGCCGCGGCTCTCGATCTCGGAGCGTTCACCGCGTTTCTCTATGGCTTCTATCAACGCGAACTGATCTACGACATCTACGAAACCGCCTCGGGCCAGCGCTTTCATCCCAGCTACACCCGCGTCGGCGGCATGGCGTCGGACATCAACGACGCCTTCATCCGCCAGGTGCGTGCGTTCGTCAAAGACTTCCCCAAGACGCACGGCGACATGGTCCGCCTGCTCAACCGCAACCGCATTTTCCTCGAACGCACGCGCAACGTCGGCGTACTCACCAAGGAAGAAGCGATCAACCGCAGCGTCACCGGCCCGCTCGCCCGCTCCGCCGGCGTCGTTCGCGATCTGCGTAAAGACGAGCCATACCTGGCGTACAAAGAATTGGCCGATACGTTCCAGGTGATCTGCGCCGAAGACGGCGATTGCTATTCGCGTTACCTGGTCCGCATGGAAGAGATGCTCGAAAGCATCAAGATCATCAAGGCGTGCATCGAAAATCTGCCGTCCGGTTCGATCAACGTCGAAGGGCCCAACAACAAGGTCCACCTTCCCGATCAACTGTCGACGTACCGCAGCATCGAAAGCCTGATCCACCATTTCGAGCTCGTGATGCCCAACCGGCAATGGACCCCGCCGGTCGACGAAGTTTACGGCGCCATCGAAAGCCCCAACGGCGAACTCGGCTTTTACATCGTCAGCGATGGCAGCGGTTCCGCATATCGCGCCCGCACCCGTCCCCCCTCCTTCATCCACTTCGCGATCTTCCCGAGCCTGATCGAAGGACATCAGCTCAGCGACATCGTGGCCGTGTTGGGGAGTTTGAACATCATCGCGGCGGAGTTGGATCGGTGATTTGATCGAACCCCGTTTTGCGGGGAGTCAGAGGCGACCGCGGGCAGAAACGCCGTGAATGGCGAGCAGCCAATGTTGGAGATGGAGAGCTAACACAGAGGGTTTATGGAACGTTGGCGCGAACGAATTTCCTCGAACCCTCTCATCTGCCACGGAAAGGTGTGCATCAAAGGAACGCGTGTCATGGTCTCGGTCATTCTCGCCAATCTTGCTGACGGCGAATCGTTCGAGTCGATTATGACGGGCTATAACGTGCAACGCGAGGATATCCAGGCTGCGATGAATTATGCGGCCGAGCTAGCGAACGAGTCGATTAGCTCGGCGGGCGCCACCGAGTGAAGCGATGGCTGCGAAATCCTACTTCCGAACTCGATTTCGCGTGCAAGTCGCTGAACGAGCGATCGGAGATCATTGGCAAGGAGGACCGACGACGCAAAAAGGCGCTGCTTGCCCGACATGCAAGAAGCCACTGATGCTTTTCTGGGATATCAATGCTCAAGATCCCAGGTTGTTGAAGTGGAATAAGAATCGCTTTGGCGGGATGAAGCGACTGCCTTTGTATTATTGTTGGGGATGCGTTGGCGATCTGAGCTATTTGCCGGTATCGGAAAACGAGATTCGAGTTTTGGGCACGACCGGAAATGCGGATGGCGGAGCTGAGTACGACTCGTATCCCGAATCGTTTCCGCGGCAGCCGATCGCCTTGCTGACCGAGGTTTCATCGGAGGTTAAGACGGCCATCAAGGCATGGGGTACGGACGGATTCGCTCCGACAGGCTTTAAGGAAACGAATCATTACTCAAAGCTCGTCGAATTTTTCGGCCACCGAATTTTTATGATGCGATGCATGTTTCATCATCAATTTGGCGGTCAAGCGCTTACGGAGACCTGGGACGACGAAACGTTCCTGTGCCCCAATGAGAAATGCACCGGCGGAATCGTGAGCAAGGCGATGGGTAGAAAACACTCGATGAGATTTTTGGCTGGGGTCTTGAACGATCCGCCCCATGGGCTGCCGATGATCGAACCCTTGAATGATGAGACGGCAGCAGATTGGAACTATAGCATCAGCGTTCAGTTCCACATGTGCAACGCTTGCCATGCGATCACCGCAGTGAATCGGTGTACTTAGTCCTGGCATCGGAAAGCAACGAAATATCGCGACGCGCGACTGAACGATGATTTGAGCTGATTACGA
>JBAXFO010000083.1:0-10749 GCA_037139885.1 Planctomycetota bacterium | reverse complement strand
GTCGTGCTCGCCTATCTCGTTTGGCCGTCGCGTTCGACGACCGGTCCGGAGGCGCCGCAGCGATAACATCGGGCGGATTTTGACTCGGCGCCTCCCGCCAAGGCCGCGGAACTTCCGCCTGTGAAGATCGCGGTCCTTCCGTCGGCCGGCAAAACTCCCGACTCGAAATCCGTCGAGCCGACGCCGCTCGTGAAACCCAATATCGAACTGCCCAACATCAATCGCTTCGACTTCAAGATCAACGTCCAGCTTCCCAACATCAAGGAAGACGACCAGGGCGTGCGTCGGCTTGCGGAGGGGCAGGCGTTTCAGTTCAAGATCGACGTCGACCAGAAAGCGTATGTCGGCGTCTGGTTCCTCGCGGATGACGGCAGCGTGAAGCAGCTCTTTCCCAACGAATTCGATCGCGACAATCTGTTCGAGAAGGGCAAGACGTATCAGATTCCTAGCAATAATGAGTACACGCTGGAAGCGACGCCGAGCAAAAAGACCGAAATGTTTCGCGTGATCGCCAGCACCAAGCCGTGGAACTGGGATCCCAAAAACGCCGATGGCGGCTTTCGTGTGTTCCGCGACACGAAGGAGTTCGACGAACTCGTGCGCGGCGTCGTCCTCGTCGCGAATCCGAACAATCCGTTGCGCGTGTCGCAGATCTCGATGCCGGTTTGGGTGTCGCCGAAGACGATTGGGCCGTCTCTCGTGCCGTAAATTGGACGACGAAGGCTCGAGCCGTCGAAAGGGAAACCCATGCGAGGATTCATTGGCGTCGCGATGATTTTGATCGCTCCGGCCTGGGCCGCGGCGCAAGGGGATTCTCTCGCCAAGTTTCGCGAAGCCGAGAAACGCTACGACGCCGGTCACTTGCTCGAAGCGGCGCAACTCTTCCAACCTCTCAGTCTCGACGACAAGAATCCCCACCGCGAACAAAGTTTCGATCGCCTGGTTTCGATCTACATGCGTCTGGGCCGTTGCGACCAGGCGATTCAAACGGGCGAACGCTATCTCGATTTGCTGAAATCGATCGGCGACGTCCGCACGACGCGCCTCGTCGAAGTGCAGATGGCGGCATGCTGGTCGGCTCTGGGTCATTACGGCACGGCCGAGAAGATTCTCGAAAACGTGATGTCGACATCGCTCGAAGAGATGCCCATCGCCATGCAAGTGACGGCGTGGGAGCTGCGGGCGCGGTGCCAGGCCAAGCGCGGCGACAAGCTGGCGGCGCGGAAAAGCTGGGCCGCCATCGAAGGGTTCGTCACGGCGCGGCTGCGCGGCGTTCCGGGGCCCGTCCCGGCCGCGGAGCAGATCGTGTGGACACGGCGCTGGGCCGAAAGCCTTCGCGGCCAAGAACGCTTCGCTCAAGCCGAATTGGCGCTCAAATCCTTGTTGCCGCTCCACGAACGAACGAAGGACGACGTCGGCCGTTGCGACACCTGGAAAGAGTTGGCGATCCTCTTCCGCGAGCAGAACCGTCTCACGGAAGCTGACGCCGCCATCGACGACGCCATGCGTATGTTGGCCGCATCGAGCAAGCCGTCGCTTCTAGCTCAGGCCGATCTCGAAGCCGAGCGCGCCGAGATTTTGCAACTTCGCAAGAAGGGCAAAGACGCGAAAGCCTGGCGCGATCGCGCTATCGAGCATTATCAAGAGGCCTTCAAAAATCCCGACCACATGACTGCGCAAGGGGGCAGCCCCGTCCTCGTGTTCTGGAAACTGCAAACACTCATTCAGCAGAGCCAACAATTTCGCAAAGCCCTCGAATTAACCCAGACCCAGGCCGAGCAGTGGGCCGGCGGCAGCCTGCTGCGGACCAAGCTCGAAACGGAACAAGGGAGTCTTCACTATCTGCTCGGCGCGACCAAAACCGGCCGCCAAATGCTCCGCGACGCTGTCGAGGGGCTGGAACGCCAGCGTCCCTGGAATCTCATCGAACTCCCCCGGGCTTACATCAATCTGGCCGCCGTCGAAGCGGCGACCGGCGATCTCGACAAGGCGGAACGGCTCATCCAGCGCACGGCCGACCTTTATGCGCAGTACCAGTTGCCGGACGACTCGGTCATCGTCGAAGCCTGCAATCTGCGCGGCTCCGTCTTGGCCCAGCGCGGCGATTACGCCAAGGCCATTCAGCATTTCCGCGAGGGGATCGAGCGCTGTTCCGTGCCGACGCTCGAAACGCCCATGCAGCGCAGCAACCTTCTCCTCAACATCGCCCTCTTGCATAAATCGCAGGGCGAGCTGCCCGAGGCGATCAAACTGTGCACCGAAGCGGTGGAGGAGTTCGAAAAATTCGCCGAGCCGGACTCACTGGGATTTGCCGCCTTCGACGCGGGTCTGGCGAATATGCACCTCGCCCAAAATCAGCTCGGCAAGGCCTACGAGCGCACGCAGCGAATCCTACATCTGTGCAAGATTCACGGCATCGATCGCGGCCCGCTCATCGGCACCGCCAAGCACATTCAAGCGATCCAATCGCTGAGCAAACGCGATCTCGCCGCCGCTGCGGAGACTTGGAACGATCTTCTCAAAATGCAGGAACGCGAGGAGCAAACGCTGCTCTTGCCGCGCACGCTCAATTACCTCGGCCTCACCGCCGAACTCCGCGACGACCGAGCTCAGGCGGAGGAGCTTTACCGACGCGCCTTGCAACATCAAGAGAACAATCAACGGTCCTACCCGGCGACCCAATTCATCACCTTGTGGCGACTCGCCAATGTCGTGAAAGACAAGAACAAAGCCGAAGCGCAAAAACTTCTCGACCAGGCGATTCGTCTCGTCGAGAAAGCCCGGCTGCGCATGTTCGGCGACGCCCAACAGCGTGCGACCTTCTTCGCCCAGTTCGGCCCGGCGTTCGAACAAAGCGTCGACTGGATGCTCGCCAACAACGACGCCGAGGCCGCCTTTCAGGTGTTGACGCGCGGCCGCAGCCGTACGCTGATGGATCAATTGCAGACGTCCAATCTCGATCCGCTGGCGACGCTCGTCGGTCCGGAAGGCGAAAAGTTGAAAAAGCGGGAAGAGTCGTTGCGGCAGAAGCTCGCATCGCTGCGGGCGCGTGCGGGACTCGTGGGTCTGGAAGGCCTGCCCCCTGCCGAGATCAAGGCCCTGCTGGCGGACTTCGATCAGGCCCAACAAGACTATGCCCAGACATGGCGCGAAATCTGGAACGCCAGCCCGGAGTATCATTCGCTCGCCGATCCAAACCTTCCCGAACATGTTTTGAGCAAATTGCGCGAACGCGTTTTGAGCCCGAAGACGGCTCTGCTGGCGTATCACATCGGCAAGCAGTCGAGCCATGTGCTGCTGCTGGGCGACAACGCTGCGGGCACGCAGTTTTACCCCCTCATGGTCCCTGAGGAGCTTGCCCAGAACATCGCCCCGGCCGAACCGGTCGAACATGCCACGGCGGGGCTCCGCGGCGTGGCCATCGTTCCCAAGGGCGGCGTCAAACCTGCCGCCGCCGCCGCGCCGCTGCCGCCCCCGGTCCTCAGTCCGAAGTTGGCGCCGCTGACGCAAGCCACGGCGCGTTCGTTGATCGATCGCTACCGCACGGAAATCCTCGACCGCGAATTTCAAGCGACGCGGGGCTTCCTCATCAAGCCGCGCGATCCCAATCGCCCCCTCGCTCCGCAGCGGCCCGATGTCGTCGGCCAGGTTTTCCTGCCGAAGGCCCTGCGTGATCGCCTTCGGGAATTGAAGCTCGAAACGCTCATCGTCATCCCCGATGGACCGCTGCATACGTTGCCGCTGGAGGCCCTCGTGCTCGAAGCCGGCGCGAAGCCTCGCTTTGTGATCGACGAACTGCCCCCGCTGATTTACGCCCCGTCGGGTTCGATCCTGGCCGTGCTCGCCGAACGTCCTGCTTTGTCGCGGCGCAACCAAACGTTGCTCACGGTTTGCAACCCTGCATACATCGAAGGCAAGGGGGATTTCGTCGCCGATACGCGCGATGCGGGCGGGCTGCTCGGTTTCGCCGGTCAATTGCCGAGGCTGCCGTTCACCGCGGCCGAATCGAAGCTGATCGGCCGCTACTTCGACAAAGACCGCATCACGACCATCGCCGACGCCGACGCAACCGAGCGAAACGTCGCCCAGGCCGTGCGCGGCAAGGCGATCGTGCATATCGCCGCTCACGGCTTCGCCGACCCCCGCTTCGGCAATCTCTTCGGCGCCCTGGCGCTCTCGCCTTCGACCAACGCCGTCAATTCGAGCGACGACGATGGCTTCCTGTCGCTTCATGAAATCTACCGACTCCCGCTCGCCGACTGCGATCTTGCCGTGCTCAGCGCATGCCTTACGCATGTCGGTCCGCAGCAGCCGATGGAAGCGGGCGTCACGCTCGCCAACGGCTTTCTCTCGGCAGGGGCTCGGCGCGTCGTCGCCAGTCACTGGAACGTCGCCGATCGCTCGACGTCGCAACTGATGTCGTATTTTTTCGAGGAGTTGACCCGGGAAGGCAAAGACGGCGGTCGGCTGTCGACGCCTCAGGCGATGCAGGAAGCCCGGAAACGTTTGCGGGATAGCTCCGAGGCGAATTGGTCGGCCCCGTTCTATTGGGCGCCGTTCGTTGTCTTGGGAACGCCGGAATAATCGGCAGCGAGATGCGCAATGTACCGCTCGTGCGGCCGCGCCGGTTGGCGAATTCAGGCGATTGGCGGCGGAAAGTCCGGAAAAATCGGTTATACTTGCAGCGATCGGCGACGTGTCGGTTCCGCGGTTGCGAGCATGGATTCCGAGGCATTGGTTTTATGACGACGCGGAGCGAAACCTGGAAGTCATGGCTGCGCTTGCGGCCCAAGTCCGTCATGCGTTTCTATCGGCCGCGTATTGAAGTCCTCGAAGATCGCACCACGCCCGCCCTCTCGGGTTCGCTCGATCCGATTTTCGGCGTCGGCGGTTTGGCGTATGCTCAATTCAACGGAGCCGCTCAAAGCTACGGCATCTTCCGCGATCTCGACACCAACGCCATTTACACCGTCGGCTACACCAACAACAGCCTCACGGGCGACGACATCGCCGTCGTCCGCTACAACTCCGACGGCTCCCGCGATCTGAGCTTCGGCACGAACGGCCAGGTCGTCACGTCCCTCGGCACGGGAGCTTCCAACGAACGGGCCTTCGCCGTCAGCGGCGGCACGGATTCCAGCGGCAACTTCCGCCTTGTCGTCGCCGGTTCGAGTTTCGACGGCACGAAGGACAAGCTCTTCATCGTGCGCTACGACGATCACGGCGCGGTCGATACCAGTTTCAACGGCGGTTCCCTTTTGACCGATTTCGGCTCGAACGGCTCCGCGAAAGGCTATCGCGTCCTTTTCGATGCGTCGACGGGCAAGACGCTCGTCGCCGGCCAGGTTCAAACGGGCAGCGGCACAGCCATGGTGTTGGCGCGCTACGATTTCGGCGGTTCGCTCGACGCGACCTTCAACGGCGGCGCTGGCGTCTTCACCGCGCAAATCGGCTCGAACGATTCCATCACCGGCCTTGATCTCGACTCCAGCGGCAATATTTTCGTCGCCGGAACCACGCAAAACGCTGTCGGCAGCGATATCTTCGTCGCCAGCTTCGATGCGAACGGCAGCCTCAATACGTCAACCTTCGGCAGCGCCGGCTTCGTCAAGATCAATATTGGTGCGCAAGACTCCGCGACGAGCTTGCAGATCGATCGCTTCGATCGCATCGTCGTCGGCGGCAACACGCAAGTCGGCACGGATTCCGATTTCGTCGTCGCGCGTTTGGATTCGTCCGGCACGTTGGATTTCTATTTCGGCGCCAGCGGGGTCGCTGTTCTCCCTTTAGGGAACGGTCAGGACGATCATCTCAACGACATCGCCATCGACGCGAACAATCTCGTCATCGCCGTCGGCACGACGTTTGGCCCCTCGACGGACAACTCGACCGCCACGGTCGCGGTCCGGCTCGACGACTTCGGCAACTTCGACGGCAGCTTCGGCAGTGGCGGCATCGCCATCACGAACCTGCTGACGGCTCCGTCCCCTTCGTCCGATCATGCGCGCGGCGCCACGCTCGACGCCAACGGCAATATCCTCATCACCGGCTCAACATTCTATAACTCGCAAAATGTTTTCGATCTCCTGAGCCTTGTCCCTTCGTCCAATTCGCCCACTCCGTCTTTCGACGCCGTGGGGGATGCGTACACGATTTCTTCCGGAAAAACCTTCGACATTCTCACGTCGGGGCAGCTCGGCATCCTCGCCAACGATGTGCTCAACTACGACCAATCCTTCACGGTCAACTTCGATACGACCGGCATTCTGGGTACGATCATCACGCGGGACGACGGTTCCTTCGTCTATCTGCCCCCCTCGTCGACCTTTGCGGGCACAGATTCATTTACCTACGTCGTTTTTTACGACAACGGCAGCACGCTCTTCACCTCGAAATCCGCGACGGTGACGATCACGATTGCGGGACCGGCGAACAGCCCTCCGGTGTTGGTCTCGACGGCCCAAAATCTGACGACCATCGCCGAAGATGCGAACGGCAACACGATCGCCGGCAACGCCGTCAGTACGCTCATTCCGAGTTCGATTTACTCCGATGCCGACAGCGGCGACGCAAAAGGGATCGCCGTCACCGATTTCGACAACACGAACGGCGTCTGGCAGTATAAAGTCGACGCCGCCTCCGCATGGACCGACATCTCGCCCCTCTTCTCCGGCAGCGCACTGCATCTTTACAACTCCGCTTATCTACGGTTCATTCCGTCCGCCGATTACAACGGCTCGGCCGCCATCACGTACGTCGGCTGGGATCGCACGAACATCTCGGGGGATGTCGATAACGGCGTCATCGCGCCGTACTCCATCGAGGCCCCGGACAGCGCTTACAGCAAAAACTCGAACATCGGGGTCGTCGTCGTGACGCCAGTCAACGATTCCCCGGTCGGCGTTCAAAATCAATATCTCGGATCCATCGACGAAGACTCCGGCGATTTCACGATACCGTGGACTTCCTTAATCGATTTCTACGCCACGCCGGGACCGGCGAATGAATCGGGCCAAACGCTATCGATCAGCGAGGTGTCGAATGTCGTCGGCGGCACAGCGCGCATCGTCGGCGACACGGTTGTCTTTTCGCCGACCGCCAATTACTTCGGCCCCGCGAGTTTCGATTTTACCGTTTCCGACAATGGCGTGACGGGCCGTTTCTCCGACCCTCGTTCGGTCACGGCTCGAGCCGACTTTTACATTTTCGGCACCAACGATCCTCCGTCCGGTACGAATGATGTCTTGAGTTCCGTTGCCGAAGATTCCGGGCCGCGCGTCATCACCATCGAAAGCCTGATGGCCAACGACCTTTCGGGCCCGAACGAACAAGACATGCTCTCGTTCGTGGGCATCAGCGCTCCCGTCGGCGGCACGATCCAACTCGTCGGCGGTTCCGTTGTGTTCACACCCACGCCCGATTTCAACGGCGTCGCCGGCTTCTCCTACACGATTCAAGACACCGCCGAAGGCAGAGGAGGGGTTCAGCATCTGCAGTCGACGTTCCTCGTCCGCTTCCAGATCACCGAAGTCAACGACGCCCCATCCGTTCCCGATCTCCCCCTCTCGCCGTTCGATGCCGCGTTCGGGTCGCTGCTGGTCTCCGCCAGCACGCTTCTGCAAGGCGCGAGCAAGGGCCCGGCCAACGAGTCGGGACAAACTCTGAGTATCGCCTCGGTGTTCAATATCGTGGGGGGGACGGTTTCGCTCGTGGGCGGCGGCATCGTGTTCACGCCGACTGACGGCTTCAACGGAACCGCCAGCTTCAACGTCGTCATCAGCGACAATGGAACGACGAACGGCCAGGCCGCCGCGAAGTCGTCGACGGTCACCGGCACGGCTCTGCCCCCCGCCGCCATGAGCCCCAGCACGAACACCGGCGGCAGCGGCGCGGGCGTGCCGCTCTATCGCGATCCCCTGTTCGGATCGTTCGACAACTCGGCGCCGACGAACCAGAACGGCTCGTCCAATTCCTCCGGCTCCAATTCCGAGTTCGACGAGTTTCAAAAGTCGATCCGCCTCATCGCCCCGCCATCCCCCGCCACGGCTTTGGCGTATGCCCGAGCTTGGGGCAACTATGAAGCTCGCGTCGCCGTCGTCACGCAAGTCCTCCAGCAGACCCCTGGACAGCGTCCCACGACCGCCAGCCTCGGCCTTGCCGATTCGCTCTCGAACGCGCCGCAGACGGGAACGCGGATGCGGATATTGGGAATGGTTTCGACGCAGCTCGAAACCGAAGACAACGTCTCCATCTTCGAACATTTCCTGAACAATCGTCCGGCTGGCGGGAATGTTCGCCCCGTCGGCATCCAGCCCCCGGCCGGTCCCGCGCCGGGCTTGCCCGCTCCGCCCGCTCCGCCGGAGGAGCAATCGTCGATTCTCGAGTCGGTCCAAGAATACGGCATGGGTCTCATGCTGTTCATGGGACTCGTGGCCAATGTCGCTCTTCAGCCGTTTGCGGATAAAACGTTGTTTGCCGCACCCCCGCGACGCCGCACGCGTAAGTCGTGATCCGCGCGGGCGCGACATCTGAAGGGGACACACCATGGTCGCTGAAGAGAGCGTTCTCGTCATTCTCGGAGCCTCGGGCGATCTTTGTAAGCGACTCTTGCTGCCGACAATTTACAATCTCGCCTGCGAAGGCCTGCTCCCCGAACGGTTCGCCATCCTCGGCATGGCCCGCGACGCCTGGACGGATGCCGAATTCCGCGAACGCATGAGCGCCGGCCTGGCCGCGTTTCATACGCGCACCGCGTACGACGCCTCCGTCGCCGCCGCCCTCATCGAGAAGCTTCACTACATTCCCGGCGAGTTCGACGATCCCGCCGCGTTCGCCCGGCTCAAGGCGACGCTGGAGACCCTCGAAGCGAAACTCGGCACAGGGGGCAATGTGCTCCTCTATTTGGCGACCACGCCCGCTCTCTTCGGCGGCATCGCGAATCAATTGGCCGACGCCGGCTTCGCGCGGCGGCCGGCCGGGTGGTCGCGGCTCATCGTCGAAAAACCGTTCGGCAAAGATCTCGCCTCGGCCCGCGAACTCAACGGCGTCCTCCTCGCGAACTGGGCCGAGAATCAAATCTACCGTATCGATCATTACCTCGGTAAAGAAACGGTGCAAAATCTCGTCGCCTTCCGCTTTTCGAACGCGCTCTTCGAAGCGGTGTGGAATCGCAAACATATCGATCACGTGCAACTGACCTCGTCGGAAGCCGTCGGCGTCGAAGGGCGCGGCGGCTATTACGATAAGGCCGGCGTCCTGCGCGACATGATCCAAAACCATCTCCTGCAGATGATCTCGTATGTCGCGATGGAACGACCCACGTCGTTCCGCGCCGAAGACGTGCGCGACGCCAAAAGCCGAGCGCTGCAAAGCGTACGCATCTATTCGCCGGACGAGGTCGCTCGGAACTGCGTGCGCGGCCAATACGGTCCCGGGAAAAAGACCGATGGCGCGCCTGCTGTCGGCTATCGCGAAGAGCCATCGGTGGCGCCGAACTCGATCACGGAGACGTTCGCCGCCCTGCGTTTGTTCATCGACAACGATCGCTGGCGTGGCGTGCCGTTCTACATCCGCTCGGGGAAGCGGCTGTGGAAGCGAGGCACGGAACTCGTCGTGCAATTCAAGAAGTCGTCCGGGGATCTCTTTCAGGGAACCGCCGCGGCGGAAACGCTCGACGCCAATCGCCTGCTCTTTCACGTCCAACCCGACCAGGGGATCGAGTTTCGCTTTCACGCAAAAAGCCCCGGCACGAACCTCGCGCTGCAAACCGTCAACATGCGTTTCGACTATCGCGAAGCGTTCGAGGCGTCGCGCGGCACCGGCTATGAGGTGCTCATTCATAACGCTCTTCAGGGGGAGATGACGCTGTTCTCGCGCAACGACCTGGTCGAAGCGTCGTGGCGCATCGTGCAGCCGATTGTCGACGCCTGGTCCGCCGACAACGCTCCCGATTTCCCGAACTATCACGCCGGCTCATGGGGCCCCAAAGCGGCGTCGCGGCTCATTGAAGAGGACGGCTTTCGCTGGATCGAAGTCCTCAATCGCGAATCGCTCGCTCGCATTCCGCTCTTCGCCAGCATGAGCCCTGTCTTTCTCAACAAGATGGCTCTGATCCTCAAGCCGACCCAGGCGTCCAAGGGGGACGCGATCGTCAAGAAGGGGGATGTGGGCGAGGAGATGTACATCATTTCCCGCGGCCGCGCCGAAGCGACGGATGATTCCGGCGTCGTCCTCAAAACGCTCGAAGAGGGGGATTACTTCGGCGAACTCAGCCTTTTGGAAGCGCTGCCGCGTTCTGCGAACGTGCGTGCGACGACCCATTGCGACCTCTTCGCCGTTCACAAACGCGATTTCGATAAGCTGCTGGCCGACCATCCGGAGCTGTCGCGTGATCTGCGTAAGGCGGCGATGGAACGCTATAAGAAGTAGTCGATCGCGCCGGCAACGCGAGTCCCCCCTGCAAAACCGGCACAAACGTCAAAGTTTTCCCCGCTTAACGCCGATACCTTCGATGAGCCCCAACGCGGATGCCGCGCGGGGAGTTGCGCAATCGTCAAGGGTCATCGGAACATGGCTTCCGTTTCGGGATATCGAACGACGCCGCTGCGAGCGCTTGCCGCTCTTGCGCTCGTTCTCCCGCTTCTGGGCACGTCTCAACTTTCCGCTCAGAGTCCGGGCGATCTGCCGCCGGGAAAGGTTCTCAAGGAAATCTCGCCGGGCGTCTCGCAAGTCCTCGATGCTCCCGAGCCC
>JBAXFO010000082.1:0-10817 GCA_037139885.1 Planctomycetota bacterium | reverse complement strand
GATGTGACGAAACTTAAGGGTTTATCCCGCCGGGACAAGCCCGGCGGCTCGCCTCGACGCACGAGCCGATCTCGTGCGTAGGTTGCAATTCCTGGCGAAGCAGGCGGTTGTGAGTGAGAATCCCCGCTTCGTCCCAGGCCTTCTCGATGCGGGCTTTCAATTCCCGATTGGCCGCCTGCACGGCCAACCAACCGGCGGCGTCGGCATGATCGGGGTGATGCCAGGAATCGTGCGTATCGACCGAACACAACCACGCCAAAACGCCATCGCGACCGATTTGTTGGCACGTCAAACGCAGATAGGGAAACGCAGCACACCCCAAACGCACCGAAAAGCCCGGATGGTCGCCCTCCAAAACTCGGACGATCGACTGCGCCCGCGGCGGCAGATCCATGCCCTCTTCGCAATGGCGTTCGAATTCGCTCGCGGCAGGCGGAAGGGTCGCATGGCCTGCGGGATAGGCGAAGTCCAAAAAGATGCGGCTTGCGTGTTTCAACAACGACGCGGGAAAGCTCGCCATGGCTGCACCGCCTTTCGGCGATCGAGGAGGGGCTATCCGGATAATCGCGCGAATGCCGAGGTCTGTCAACCGAGAACTGCACGAAATCGCTGTGTTTTCCTTACGACTCTTGCAGCGCCTTGCGAAACGCCGCCGCGGCCTGACGGGGATCTTCGGCCGTGCACAACGCATTGCTGACCGCGACGCGCGTCGCCCCGGCCTCTCGTGCGGCGGCCAGGGTTTCGAGGTTGACGCCGCCAATCGCGAAAGCCGGCAACGAGGTCTCGTTCGCTACCTCAGCGACGAACGAGAGCCCTGCAAAGTTCGCGAAATTCTTGGTTTTTGAAGGAAATGTCGGGCCGACGCCGAGGTAGCTCGCCCCCTCGAGAGCCGCCTGGCGAACCTGTCCGATATCGTGCGTGCTCACGCCGATCAACATCCGCGGACCGACGATGCGCCGGGCGTCGCGTAGGGAAACATCGTCCTGCCCGAGATGGACGCCGTCGGCATCGCAGAGCACGGCCAAATCGGGGCGGTCGTTGAGAATGAAGAGGACGTTGCAGCGCCGGGTCACTTCGCGAACGCCGCGAGCCATATCCAGAAGCGTGCGGTCGTCGATTCCCTTCTCACGCAGCTGCACGATGTCGACGCCTCCCTCGGCGAGTTCGCGAACGGTCCCGAGCAGCGAGGCGCGGCAGGCGGATTCCGTGACGAGGGCATAGAGCCGAGCGTTCGCGAGCCGCTGCCGGGCGTCGCCGCCGAGCACGAGGGCTTTTTCGAGCGTATACGAACGATATCGTAGACGCTCCAGCGCCGCCCCGACGCTCGGTCCCAAGATCTTGCCGAACTCTTCCAGGCTGCGCAGGGCTTCCTGGAGGCGTTTCGCGTTGGCGGCGAGAACGGCGGCCAGCGAACCTCGGTCGCCTTCGCGGGGCGTCGAGATCGTCGCGCCGACGTCGCCGAGCGTGTCGCGGCTGATGAGCATTTCGCTCGCCAGAGCGTCCGTCAAGACGCTCGCCAGATCGTGCCGTAGTTCCTTGCACATGCGGCTGAGCAACGCGTCGTTCAGCGCGAAGCGGGCGTGATCTTCGATGACGCGCAGAGCCTCGCGAGCCCGGTTGCCCGCCGCGTCGATGATGCGGAGCGCTTGAAACCGGTCATCCGGTTCGGTCAAGTCGAGCGGTTCGTCGAGCGGAATGGCCGCGGTCGCCGCGGCGTTCGTGCGTTTCCAGACCGCGCCATCGAACCCGCAGCCCGCCAAGGCGCCTTCAATGCCGTCGCCCAGCGCGAGCAGTGCGCTCAGCGCTTGATCGGACGACAAACTCCCCTCTTCCGTCAAGCGTCCGGCTTCGTGCTGAGCCCGCGTCATCACCAGGCGCAACGCGGCCGAGGGTTCGAGATCTTGATCGCTAACGACGACGCGAGCGTCATCAGGAAAGCGAAACGTCCACGACGACAGATCGAGTCCGGCCGCCGCGAGCGATTGAGCCGCGTGCCCTTCATCCTCGGCGAGCAAACCGCGCAACAGATCGAGCGGGTCGATGCGATCGCGTCCCTCGCCGTGGGCGATGCCGGCGGCACGTTTCCAGGCAAGAACCAGAGCAGGAGTCATTTCGCGCGACATAATGATGGGAACATCCGGTTGCGGCTTGATCCGAAGACATCATAATAACAAAGTCGAGCCTCGCGACAGCGCCTTCCCCACGATGAGACGTTCATGAGCGACCCCAGCGCCAACCATTTCTCTGCCGCACCGCTTGCCGCGCCGACGACGGGCCCGCGCGGTTATGTCGTTATCTCCTGGCTGCTGATCCTGGCCATGGGCGGGGGTTTGATTTACTGGCAGAACGAAGGCAAGAAGCAAGCGACGGGCGAAGGGCAGGCTCCGGCGGCGCAGCTCATCATGCTCGAGTTTCAGGCGAGGCTTTATGTCGGCATGGTGGAGTTCACCTCGTCCAAGGAGGATCCGGCCGCGGCGAAAGAGGCTCGCGCGAAACTCGTGCCGGCCGTCGAGGCGCTCAACCGCTTTTCCGTCGCCCAACGGCTCGGCGCCTTGATCACGCTCGGCGAATTGGCCGGGCCCGAACGCGCTCGCGACGGCCTTCTCGAACTGCAAAAACTCGTCACGGAACACGAGGTCGCCCTCAGCGAACGCGATCGCAAGAACCTCGAAATTCTCACCCGGCTTTATACCGATTACTCGGACAAGCGACCGAACGCCCCCACCGTCGCGCCCGACGAACGAACCGAGCTCGAAACGTCCCTTGGCTGGTTCGGCGATCTGGCGCTCAACCCCGCCAATCCGGATCTCGAAGAGAACCCAAAACGCGTTCGCCTCCTGGCCGAGGCCAGCCAAACGTTCGTCGGGGCGCTCCTGATTCTGGCGATCGCGCTCGGCGGCTTGATCGTCGGCATGTTCGGCCTGCTGCTCGTCGCCATCCTGGCGTTGAAGGGAGTTTTGAAGTCGCGGCTGGGGCCCGCGGTCGCCCATCATGGCGTTTATGCCGAAACGTTCGCACTTTGGTTCATCGCCTATTTCGCGCTCGCCTGGGGCTCCCCTTCGTTGACCCGCGAGCGCTTGTCGCCCGTCCTTCAGGCGGCGCTGCCGATGATCTTGAGTTTGTTCGTTTTGGTTTGGCCCGTGGTTCGCGGCATCGCCTGGAAACAAGTTCGGCAAGATATCGGCCTTAACTTCGGCTCGCAACCGCTTGTCGAACCGATCCTCGGCTTCATCAGCTACCTCAATTCGTTGCCGTTCCTCATCGTCGGCTTCTCCATCACCATGGTTCTGTTTTGGCTCGTGCCACGGGGCGGCGGGTCGACCGATCTCTTCGCCCCCGATCCCTCGATGGCCCATCCGCTCATCGAGCAACTGCGGAACGCGACCGCGGCAGACGTCCTGCCCTATTTCTTCCTGATGTGCGTCTGCGCACCGGTCATGGAAGAGATCATGTTTCGCGGCTGCCTCTACCGCCACCTCCGCGACGCCACCCGCACCTGGACGCTCAGCGTCGTGGTGAGCGCCCTCATCGTCAGCGTTCTCTTCGCCGCCGCCCATCCGCAAGGAGTCTTCGCCATCCCCATCCTTGCGTCGTTGGCCTGCGGTTTTACTCTGGCGAGGGAATGGCGGGGCACGCTCATTCCCTCCATCATCGCTCACGGCCTCAACAATTCGCTGATTTTGGCATTCGCGATTTTGTGTCTGATGAAGTGGTAGTCGGCCGCTTCGCGGGCGCATGGCGACTGCGGACCGTTAACTCTTGGTTTTAGCGAGGGTGGTGTTCGGCGGCGGGACCGGTTCGCGGAAGGTGATGGGGCGGGAGGCGGTGACTTGCCCTTTGGACTCGATCGGTTGGCGGCTCAAGATGAGGGGTTCGTCCGGGATGCCATGAGGCGCGAAGAGGCTTTTGCAGCCGGCCATGGTCACAACCAGCCAACCCATCCAGACGAACGACATCCGCCCACGCGACCCGAACATGGCAATTGATCTCAAACGCGGGATCTACGGTTAAGATCGCGTTTGGGACGACTGCGAAACCAGCAAAACCCGGGCGATTGAACCGCAGCTCCGGAAGTTGGGCGAAGTTTGCGGACTGCTGAGCTTAACGGGAGATCGACATGTCTTCGGACAAGACGACGAGGGCCTCTCGGGCATGATGCGCGATCTCGGCGCGCGACGAATCGATGAGGAGGTCGAGTTCCGGCCAGAGCAGCGTCAAGCCTTCGCCGGCGACGAATTGAATGGCTTCGTGCTGTTGTTGAGCCAGGTCGCTGACGAGGGCCTGGCGGAACCATTGCAGGGCCGAGCGTTCGCCGAGGCGGGCGAGGGCGGCTCGGGCGCTGCGGCGCACGTCCGCAACGGGATCGCGACGCGCCTCCTCCAGGCACTGAATCACGCTCGCCCCGTGCGCCGGTTCCCACCAACCGAGACTCGAGACGGCCGCCTGACGATATTGCGCATCGCGGTCGCGGACGGCGCTCACCAAGAACTCTTCCGTAGCCGCCGACATCTGACCGCGCAGCGCTCGCAGCAGAGCTTTATAAGGCACAAGGACGCGATCGCGAGAGCCGGCGAAAACCCCACGGCGGCGAATCGCGCGGGCGGCCTGATCGACATGTTTGCGGCCAAACGCTCTCATCCAGATCCCGACATCCGAAGCGGTTGACCAGCGCAGCAGATCGAACGCCAGCTCCAATTCGGGAAAATCGCCACGTTGGACGAGCGGCAACAGGACAGCCCCGGCGTCGGCGCGGAGATCCGTCAGGGCCAGCAAGATCTCACGCAGAGCCGAACCGCGCGCCTCAGGAAGTTGACGGAGGAGCTCTGTCTTCGCCTGGACGAGATAATCCGCCAGGGCCTGCTGGATCGCGGCGATGCGCGACATCTGCCAGCGGAGAGCCTCTTCGTCGCCGACGTCTCCCTCGAGCATGGCGACGGCCGCGGGCATGCGTTGAAGGTAGCGGAGCGCTTCGTGGAAAACGCGGACGATCCCGGCATGAATCTCGTCGGGCCGATGATCCCAAATGGTTTCGATCAAAACGCCGAGCCGGCATTCGATGGCGACTTGCGGCGGCAAGCAAATGCGAAAGCCTTCGAGCACGCGGCGCGTCACGGCGAGCGCGGCACGGCCCAAACGCGACGAGGGCGTTCGCAGGTAACTTTCAAAGCCGAGAAAGCAAATCGTCTCGGCCGCGAACACGGGGGCGATCGGGGCGTCGCCGATATCGTCGATGCAGCGTAGCAGGTGCGGCAGGCTTTCCGAGCGGTTGAGTTGCCGCAACCCGCTGGCGAGGTCGATGCGATACCAGGTTTGTTCGAGCCGATCGCTGGAGAGTTTGCGGACGAGCTGACGTTCGAGGATTTTGCCGGCGGCGTCGGTCCCCAATTCGGCCAGGGCCCGCACCTGGACGACATAATGCTCGCCGGGACGTAAGCGCGCCTCGACGGCGGCGTCTTCCCCGCGTTCGAGCATCGCTTGAAAACGGCGCTTGGCCGACTCGATGAGGGAGGGGTTGATTTCCGTGCCCTGGAGAAGTTCGAAATGTTGCTGGCTTACCGAGGAAACGGCATCGCGCCGCTCACGGTCCAGAAAACGACGGCGCGCGAAAAGCATTCCCAGCGCCAGGACGGCCGGCAGAAACAGAGCCGTGATGAGAACGAGAACAGACATGAGGTTGACCGCAGGTTCGATGTTGTTCCGGGAGAGGTGACGTTCATCCATCGTGGCAAAAGCGATGCCAGGTTGCAATCGTTTTTTCGAAGAAGCATCGACTGTCGGTCGGCGTTCGCGGCTCTCCGCAGGAGAGCGCTGACAGCACGCCGCTTCAGCGAGTGCGTCCCGTCAGCGCTCTCCTGCGGAGAGCCGCGAACGAGCTCATTAAGCCCCTCGAATCTGCCCGTCGCCGATTGCGATGTATTTGTAGCTGCACAACTCTTGTAGTCCGCACGGCCCCCGGGCGTGAAACTTATCCGTGCTGATGCCGATCTCGGCTCCGAGGCCGAACTCGAAGCCGTCGTTGAAACGCGTGCTGGCGTTCACCATGACGGCGGCGGAATCGACAGCGGTGGTGAATTTCTGTGCGGCCGCCAGGTCGTTGGTGATGATCGCTTCCGTATGTTGCGAACCAAACGTGGTAATGTGTTCGATCGCTTCATCGAGATCGTCGACGACCTTGATCGACAGAATGAGATCGGCGAATTCGGCGGCATAGTCGGCGTCGGTCGCGGCTTTGGCTTGCGAAATGAGTTCGCGCGTGCGGGGGCAGCCGCGCAGTTCGACCTTGTGTTCCAGAAGAGCCCTGCCGGCTCGCGGTAAAAAGACCGAGGCGATTTCGCGATGGACGAGAAGGCTTTCGGCCGCATTGCAGACGCCGGGGCGTTGACATTTCGCGTTGATGAGAATCGCCAGGGCCATGTCGAGATCGGCGGCGCGATCGACGTAGACGTGACAGTTTCCTAGGTAATGTTTGAGAACCGGCATCTTCGCGTCTTGCGCGACCCGGCGGATGAGGGATTCGCCGCCGCGCGGAATCGCCAGATCGATCCACTGGTTGAGATGCAGGAGTTTGCCGACGGCGTCGCGGTCGGTCGTGCTGACCAATTGCACGGCCTCGCGCGGCAATTCGGCGGCGTCGAGTTCGTCGGCCAAGATTTGATGGAGCTTTTGGTTGGAATGGATCGCTTCCTTGCCGCCGCGCAAAATGATGGCGTTGCCGCTCTTGACGCATAGTCCAGCGGCATCGACGGTGACGTTCGGTCGCGATTCGTAGATGAAAAAGATGACGCCCAGCGGCACGCCCACTTTGAGCACCTTGAGGCCATTGGGGCGGACATTGCTGCCCAGAACGTTCCCGATGGGGTCTGGCAGAGCGGCGATTTCACGCAGTCCCTGGGCCATGCCGCGAATACGCTCGGGAGTCAGACGGAGCCGATCGACCATGGCGGTCGAGAGTTGAAACTCCGGCGCGCGGGCGACATCGTCGGCGTTGGCTGAGAGAATTTCCGGTGTCCGCGTTTCAAGAGCCTGGGCCGCGGCGAGGAGCCAACGATTCTTGCGGTCGCCGTTGACGATCGCCAGTCGCCGCGAAGCCGACTTGGCCTGGCGCGCGAGTTGTTCACAGTAAGAGGCGAGATCCACGACAAGCACTCGTTCCGGGACGGATTTCAATCCTTCGACTTGGGCTGGCTGACGGGCCGAATCTCGAATCCGGGCGTCGGCCGGGCGGCGTTGTGCTCGACCAGGTCCAGGTCGTCGAGATAAAAGGCGGCCATCGGCGTACGACGTTCGACCAGCTCGAAGTCTTTGGGTAATTCTAGGCGAACCGGGCTGACATTGCGCCCTCGGCCGAAGACTTCCTGAGCCAAGTCGACATAAGCCCGCACGCGCGGCACCTCTTCCCCCGCGGGGCCGACGATCCGCAACGACAGCTTCCCCCCCGTTTCCGCAAAGCGGGCGTGCCAGGGAAAGCGATCGGGAATCGCGAAGCGAATCGGCAGATCGGTCACCTCATAAATCTTCTTACGAGGCATCACTTTGCATTTGAGATGCACCTGGCTCGGCGTCACCTGCACGGCTCGGCCATCGAGTTCCGTCGCGAGGTCAACGCCTTCCCGGGCCTGCGTTTCCTTCGGATCTTCCTCGGCCGGCACGCTCAATTCGAACGGCAACGTATTCAGCGCCTGAGCCCGATCGAGGACGACTTTCGGCCCGCGCACGGTCACCGTGGCCGGTTCGATCTTGACGTTCGAAATGCGGACATCGCCCGTGAAGTCGAGCTTCACCGGCAGCGTCCGTTCGACAAGGCGATGGACCGTCACCGGAATCGAAAGGTTCGCGTCATTCCATTCGACCATGATGCCGGGCGGCACGTTCAGCTTGGCCGCTTCGAAATTGGCCATGTCGCAAAAGGCGCTTTCCTTCTGCTTGTCTTCGGGCACGGTGTATTGCACGACCGCTTGAATCTGGCCGTTATAGAGCTTCTTTTTGAGCTCGCGCATGCGCGACGATGGCCCCGAAAGCGTGACGGTCGCCTTGGGCACGTTCGGCAGCTCCAACATGAAATGGTCGCGCTGCGAGGGGAGGAGCTGGATCGCCAGGGGAACCTGCACATGCTCGATCGCCTGATGCGATCGGCTGTGCATGTACATCCAAACGATGAACGCCAGGCACCAGGCGACGAGCAGCTCGATGACGAAATGCCGAACGAGCACGACGCGGCAGAGCAGTTTCTTGAAGCAAAACATGACGCATCCTCTCTGCGAACATCGTTCACGCCGCGTCGCGAATCGACGGGGCGTGCAGCAAATCGACGAGGCGCCGGGCGAGGTTCTCGCGCGGCACCGGTTCGAAACGGCCGCCGCTGGCCAGCGAGATGCGGCCCGTTTCTTCGCTGATGACCAAAATGATCGCGTCGGTCTCTTCGCTGAGCGACAACGCGGCCCGGTGCCGCATGCCGAACGACGTCGGGGCGCCGGACGCTTCGCGTTCGTGATGAGGCCGCATGGGAAGTTGACAGCCCGCGGCGGCGATGCGGCCGCGCACGAGAATGACGGCTCCGTCGTGCAGCGGACACTTCGGCGCGAACAGCGTCCGCATGAGCGGGGCCGAAAGCTTGCCGTCGATGCGTTCGCCCGATTCGATGTACGACGTCAGATCGACTTCGCGCTGAATGGCGATAAGCGCCCCGATGCCGTCGCGCGATAAAGCCTCGGCGGCGTCGGCCAGCGGATCGGCGATGGCGTGCCGGGTGGGCGTCCAGTTCCGCCAGAAGCGGCTGCGTCCGAGCTTAATCAAGCCGCGGCGGATCTCCGGTTGAAACAAGATGACCAGCGCCAGCGACACCGTGATCAGGACATAATCGAGAATGACGCCAAGTTCCGTAAGATCGAGACTGGCGACGATGACTTGAGCGAGCAGGAACAGCGCCACAACGACAAGGCTGAGGCCGCGGCCGATCGACGACCCCGCCCCGCTGCGGCCCAGAACGCGCAGCACCCCGAAGATCACCACCGCGAGGATGGCGATCTGCACGAAGTCCCGCGTGCCGACCGAATCGTAAAGCTGGATCAGGCGATTCAGCATCGCTTCCCCCCTTTCTCAGCCGTGGAGCCGTCGCTGCAAAAGCGACGATCACGGCTGCGGCGCGTCTTTGGCGACGCTCCCCCGTTTGAGCGCGACCATCATGCGAACCACGTCGCGGTGTTCCGGCACATCGTGCACCCGCACGATCTGGGCGGAGCCGTTCGCCAGGCAATAGCCTGCGATGGCCGCCGATCCGAAACCTCGTTCGCTGCGCGGCCGATCGATGATCTGCCCGATAAACCCCTTGCGCGAAACGCCCAGACAGATCGGCCGGCCCAAAACCGTCAACTCCTGCAAGCGCACGAGAAGCTCGATGTTGTGCTCGAAAGTCTTACCGAAGCCGATGCCCGGATCGATCGCCACTTGCTCCGCCGCGACCCCCGCCGCGACGAACGCATTCATGCGTTCCCGAAGAAACGCGGTGATTTCGCCGACCACGTCGCCATAGCGCGGGTCGTTCTGCATGGTTTGCGGCGTGCCGCGCATGTGCATGAGCACAACGCCCGCTCGCTGCCTGGCGACGATGCCCGCCATTTCGGGATCGCCCCCCGCGGTCACGTCATTAACAATGTTCGCCCCTGCCGTCAACGCCTCATCGGCGAGAGCGGCCTTCGATGTATCGATCGACATGACGATGTCGCTCGTGCGCCGCAATACTTCGATGACGGGCAAGACGCGGTCGCGTTCTTCCTCGAGAGAAACCGACTCCGCTCCGGGCCGGGTCGATTCGCCGCCGATGTCGAGAATGTCGGCGCCCTGGCGAACCAGTTCGAGCCCATGAGCGATCGCGGCCGCAGGACTTGAGAAACGGCCCCCATCGGAAAAACTATCCGGCGTCACGTTGACGATGCCCATGATGAGGGCTCGTTCGCCGAAGTCGAGAACACGATCGCGGACCGACCAGGTCGTCATGTTGATATCCGCGGACGATTCTCAAGCCCTGGGGTTAGGCGCTCCGAATCCCAGAGCTTGAAATTCACTTCACACAGTTCGCTTCCCAGCTTTCCATCAAGTGCGTGATCTGCCGGGCGACTTGTTTCGAGACGGCGTCGAGGCCGGAGGCGGTGGTGCCGCCGAGTTCGGGAACATACGAGGCGCTCGGCGTGATCACGAACCAGGGTTCTTTCAGCCCGTTGGGATTCGGAATCGGCATGAGCGCCGGATCGGGGCTACGCATGCCGTTGGGCACCGACAAAACTTCGCCCGTGCGCAGATTCTTCCAGCGGACTTCAACGACCAAGCCGAGTTCGACATCGCGAACTTCGCCGAGTTGGTTCAAGTTGTTGGGCGTCTTGCGGCGGTATTTGATGACGCCTTCAAGAATCGTGTCGGCATCGGCGCAGTTGCCGGCCAATTTGTACGGCGTGCGCGATTCAATCTGGATGCCGACCTCACGCGTGATCTGTTTTTCGAGCCCGTACAGATACGTTTCGTTACCGAAGATGGGGACATAAACCGTACGGATCGACGAGTCGAACGGCGGCTTCGTCGTGTACCCCAGAAGGGTGAAGTTGCCGTCGGACGAGCAACCCACGAGCGAGAGCAGGGCCGCCAGGCAGAGCAGCGTCAGCGAATTGCGACCGGCCATGGCGACCTCCATTCCGAATTCCCATTTGAACCACAGAGACACAGAGAGCACAGAGAGATTACTTAGCTACGTCCATGTTTTGCACAGTTGTCAAGTTCGATGCCGTGTCGCGTGTTCGGCGACTCTCTGTGCTCTCTGTGTCTCTGTG
>JBAXFO010000081.1:0-10838 GCA_037139885.1 Planctomycetota bacterium | reverse complement strand
GGCAGCGACGGCGTCTTCTACGCCACCTACGATCGCGGCGCGAAGTGGGCTCATTTCACCCAGATTGCGATCGGCCAGTTCTACCACGTCACCGCCGATTCCGCCAAACCGTATCAACTCTACGGCGGCCTTCAGGACGGCGGCTGCTGGATCGGCCCGAGTCGTTCGCTCGGCGGATTCGGCGCAAGCAACGGCGATTGGACGCAAATCGGCGTCGGCGATGGCTTCGTCTGCCGGGCCGAACCGAACAATCCCGGCATCGTCTTCTACGAAGCCCAAAACGGCAATCTCGGCCGGCGCAACCTCCGCACCGGCGAACACGTCTCGCTGCGGCCCCAGGCGCCCCCCGGTAAGGAGTACCGCTTCAACTGGAACACTCCCTATCACCTTTCGCCGCACAACGCGAAGACGCTCTATCTCGCGGGCAACTATGTCTTCCGTTCGCTCAAGAGCGGCGCAGATCTCCAACCGATCTCGCCGGACCTCACGCGAACGCCCCGCGGCAGCGGCACGGCCCTCGCCGAATCGCCTCTGGATCCCGATGTGCTCTGGGTCGGCTCCGACGACGGCGCCCTGTGGCTGACGCGCGACGGCGGCAAACAATGGACGAGCCTCATCGACAAGATCCCGCTCCCCGGACCGCGCTGGGTCGCCAGCATCGAGGCGTCGCGTTTCGCCGTGGGCCGAGCCTATGTCTGCTTTGACGGCCATCGCTCCAACGACGACGCCCCGTATCTCTTCGTCACCGACGATTTCGGCAAAACCTGGCGTTCGCTGAGCGGCGGTTTGCCGGCCGTGCCGACGCGCGTCTTGCGTGAGGACGCGAAAGTCCCCAATCTGCTCTATCTCGGGACTGAGTTCGCCGCCTGGACATCGCTCGACCGCGGCACAACTTGGCGCCGGCTCAACACGAATCTCCCGACGGTCGCCGTCCACGAATTCGCGATTCCGCCGGCACAGACCGAAATCGTCGCCGCCACCCATGGCCGCAGCCTGTGGGCGCTCGACGTCCACACGCTCCGCCAGATGACTCCCGAAATCGCCCAAACGCCGATCCACCTCTTCGACCCCGCTCCCGCAATCCGCTGGCGCGTCGAACCAAACCGCGGCACCCTGTTCGGCGCCGGCGATCAACGTTTCTATGGCGAGAACCCACCTCGCGGCGCCACGATCGCGTATCATCTGGCGCACCAAGCCAAAGCGGTCGAGATGCGCATCTACGACGCCCAGAACACATTGATCGCGGAAGCCCCCGTGAAGAACGCCCCCGGCCTGCACACCTGGCAATGGAATCTCCTCGGCAAAGCCCCGCAAGCCGGAGCCGACGAACCCCCCGTCCCCACCGGTCGCTATCGCATCGTGATGACCGTCGACGGCGTCGAGAAATCGGCGCCGTTAATGGTCGAACCCGACCCGATCATCGCCGACGCAACGACTCTACCGGGAGATGATTTCTTCCAATCCAACCCCTCGCGCGCGAAGTTCCGGTTCCGGTGAAACCGCCGCGGTGAACCTCCCGTTCGCGGCTCTCCGCAGGAGAGCGTTGCCCGAGTCCCATTCGCTGCCGAAGCATTCTCTCAGCGCTCTCCTGCGGAGAGCCGCGAACGCAATCCGAATATCGCACATCGGGCGTTCCGCCCTTGGCGGCTGGAACGGGGCCGGGCAGAGCTTCCCAGGCCACGCGGTCGCCCTCGACGGTCGCTCGGTAACAATTCCCCTTGGTGATGGCGAATACGCCGTTGGGAGTGGCCGCCAGGCGGAGTTCCCAGGGATTTTCGAACGGCCGGCCGAAGCTCGGTAGCGACATGCGTTTCGTCTTGGGATCGAACACCCAGGTCCAGTGTCCGTGTTTCTTCTTGTCGTAAACGAACGTCGTCGCGGGGTAATCGCAAGCCCGTTCGTCCGCAGCCGCAGGCCCCGCCGCACTGAATTTTCGGCGTGAGCCGGCGGGTTTATCCCGCCGGGACAAGCCCGCCGGCTCGCAGCCGAAAATTTCGTCTGGTTGACGCCCTAGCCGATCAACCGTGCGGCGGCGCGGACGGCTTCGATGAGCGATTGCGAGTCGGCGCGGTTTTGGCCGGCGATGTCGTAGGCGGTGCCGTGGGCGACGCTGGTGCGGACGATGGGCAGGCCGACGCTGATGTTGACGGCGGCGAGGCCGGTGAGGAGTTTGAGCGGGATGTGGCCCTGGTCGTGGTACATGGCGACGATGCCGTAGAATTCGCCCCGCTCGGCGCGGACGAAGAGAGTGTCGCTGGGGATCGGGCCGACGACGTCGATCCCCTGGGCTTTCGCCTGGGCCACGGCGGGCTGGATGATGGTGCGTTCTTCGTCGCCGAAGAGGCCGCCATCGCTAGCGTGCGGATTGAGGGCGGCCACGGCGAGGCGCGAGGGGCCCGGGTTCAGGCGGCGCATAATGCCGTCGAGCAGGAGGATTTTGTCGTAGATCGCAGGGGTGGTGATGTGCGGAAAGACGTCGCGGAGCGCCATGTGCAGCGTGACGTGGAGCACGCCCAGACCCTGCGGGATCATGGGGCCGCGGGCGTAGAGCATCATCGCGAAGTTCTTCGTGCCCGTGCGTTCGGCGAGGATTTCGGTGTGGCCCGGATAATTGAGGCCGGCCAGGTGGAGGCCTTCTTTTTGCAAGGGGAGCGTGACGATGCCGTCGGCTTCCTTGGCGAGCGTGAGGTCGATGGCTTTGACGAGAAAATCGTACGCGGCCCGGCCCCCGGCGGCGGTGATGGCTCCGAGAGGGACGTTCGTCAGATCGGCGGTTTCGACGACCAGGCACGGGATGACATCGCTGGCCGGCCCCGCTTCGCCGACGCGGCTGATCGGTTGCACGGTTTTCGGCCGGCCCAGGTCGGCGATGGTGCGGCGTAACGAGCCGACATCGCCGACGACGATGGGGTGACACAGCGCTGTCAATTGCGGCCAAGCCTTGACGAGGACCTCAGGGCCGACGCCTGCGATGTCGCCGAGGGTGATCAGGATGCGGGGTCGTGGTGTCATCATGGTATGGTAGCGGATTGGTTAACGGATTGGTGAGCCGAGGGCGCGAGAGCGGAGCGCGGACAGGTCCTGACGACAACGCCTCCGCGTTCCCTGCCGCCCCTTCGGCTAACCGCTTTCCTGCGATTTTCTTACAATTCTCCTTCTCTCAGTGAAGGAGTTTGCATTCATGGCGGAAATCGTCCATCCGGCGTCGATCGTCGAGGAAACCCGACGACGCTATCTCACGTATGCGCTGTCTGTCATCACATCGCGGGCGCTCCCCGATGTGCGCGATGGGCTCAAGCCCGTGCAGCGGCGCATTCTTTATTGCATGGATCACGATCTCAGCCTGAGCTTCGATCGCCGGCCCGTGAAGTGCGCACGCATCGCGGGCGATGTCATCGGCAAATATCACCCGCATAGCACCGAAGCCGCGTATGACGCTCTCGTGCGCATGTCGCAGAACTGGGTGCTCCGCGAACCGCTCGTCGATGGCCATGGCAATTTCGGCTCGGTCGACGGCGATCCCCCGGCGGCCATGCGGTATACCGAAGCGAAGCTCACCGCCGTGGCGGATGCGCTGCTGTCGGAATTGAAGCAGCAAACGGTGCCGATGCGGGCGAATTACGATGGTTCGCAGGTCGAACCCAGCGTGCTGCCCGCGCAATTTCCGCATCTGCTCGTGAACGGTTCGTCGGGCATCGCGGTCGGCATGGCGACGAACATTCCGCCGCACAATCTTTCCGACACGATCGCCGCCGCCATCTACCTCGTCGACAACGCCGAGGCGACCACGGCCACGCTCCTCGACCGGCTCAAAGGCCCCGACTTCCCCCTCGGCGGCAAGATCATCACCGACCGCACGTCGCTCCGCAAGATTTACGAAGAGGGCCATGGCAGCATCAAAGTCCAGGCGGAATGGAAGGTCGAAGAGGGGGCCAAGAAGAAGCAGATCATCATCACGTCGATCCCCTTCGGCGTGAACAAGAGCGCGCTCGAAGCGGCGATCGGCGAGATTATCGCGAACCGCAAACTGCCTCAGCTTCTGGATCTCACGAACGAATCGAACGAAAAGGAAGGCCTGCGCATCGCCCTGGATATCAAGCCGGAGACGGATCCGAGTTTGGTCATGGCGTATCTTTTCAAACACACATCGCTGCAAGACAACTTCGCCGTCAACATGACGTGTCTGGTGCCGGACGAGGCGGGCATTCCCCAGCCCCGACGGGTCAGCTTGCCCGAAATGCTTCAAGCGTTTCTCGACTTCCGTTTCGCCACCGTGACCAAACGCTTCGAATTCGAGCTCGAGCAGCTGCGCAAACGCATCCATATCTTGGATGGCTTCCGCATCATCTTCGACGATCTCGACCGGGCGATCAAAATCATCCGCCAAAGCCAGGGCAAGCAAGACGCCCACGCCAAACTCGTCGCGGCGTTCGAACTGAGCGACATCCAGACCACGGCCATCCTCGATTCGCAGCTCTACCGCATCGCGCAGATGGAGATTCGCCGCATCCTGGAAGAACTGGCCGAGAAGAAGAAGGCGGCCGAGAAGATCGAGGTCATATTAGCGAGTAAGAAAAAGCTCTGGGGCGTGGTGAAGGATGAAATGGCGGCGCTGAGCGAGAAATTCGGCGGCCGACGCCGCACCCGGCTCTCCGGCGGCGACGATCTCCCCGAATACGACGAGTCGGCATACATCGTCCGCGAAAACACCAACGTCGTCATCACGCGCGACGGCTGGCTGAAACGCGTCAACCGCCTGGCGTCCGTCGAAGGCACGCGCGTCCGCGAGGGGGATTCCGTGTTGGCGGTGCTGCCTGCGAGCACGCTCGATCACGCGATCTTCTTCGCCGAAGACGGCAGCGCGTATACCATCGCCGTCAACGAGATCCCCGTGAGTTCGGGCTACGGCGAACCGATTACGAAATACTTCAAGATCGGCGACAACGTCAAGATCGTCGCCGCCAGCACGACCGATCCGCGTTTCGTTCCCGCCGAGATCAAAGCCGGCAAGGACGAACCGGCGGGGCCGCACCTGCTCGTCGTCACGCAAAAGGGACTCACGCTCCGCATTCCGCTGGCGCCCTACCGCGTGTCGTCGACCAAGAACGGCCGGCTTTACGTGAAGCTGGGCGAGGGCGATCGCGTCGTGCTCGCCCATGTGCTCCGGGCGAACGAAACGAGCATCTTCCTCGTGACGCAAGATGGGCACGTGCTCCATTTCGCCATCGACGAAGTCAACATCCTCTCCGGCGTCGGCAAGGGCGTCATCGGCATCAAGATCGAAGACGACGACCTCTGCATCGGCGGCGCGATCATGACGCGTCCGAGCGACGCCTTCCAGATCGAAACCTCCGGCGGCCGCACCCTCGACTACACCGGCCGGCAAGAGAAACACGCCCGCGGCGGCCGCGGCTTCGAAGCCGTCAAACGCACCACGCTCACCCGCATCATCCCGCCGCCGATCGAACTGGTGAACTGGGATGAGATCGAGGGCAAGACGCCGAAGGGGGGCTGATTTCGGTCGGCGACTTTCGTCGGCTTTACTTTTTGTTGGATATCTGAAAAAATACCAACGCGGCCTTGCGGGAGATTGCCTTGCCGGAATCGACGACATCATTCGGGGCCACGAAGAGAGCGTCAACGCTACTCGTATTGTTCATTCCGAGTCACAATCGCTTCGACGCCGAGATTCAGCAAGATCTTTGGGTCGAAGCCGCTCTCGAAACGCTGGGACGATTGTTTGGAGGCGCCACAGCGTTTCCTCAAGGCCGGGGTGTTTGGCGGGATGATGCTCAAGGCGGCATGTTGCTTTTCGACGACCCTGTAGTGATCCAGTGCTATACCACCGACGAGTTGATCGAATCGCATGCAGATGCATTGGGAGTCTTCTTAAGGCGTATGGGCGTTGAAACCCAGCAAGGCGCTGTGGGGTTGGTCATCGATCGGGATTATCTAGAGATTGGCGCCGATTCCTTCGAGGAGCGTTAATTGTGGCAAATATCGAAAAAATCGCACGCTTACTCGGCGCTGATGTCGTCGATCGGGTCCCCGATACTGGACCCGGCTTGTTGGGCGCTTATCGACTCGCTCATGATGTCGCCCAAATTCAGATCCAGCGGTCGATCCCATTGAGCCCAGCGACTTACAAGAAATTGGAAGAACTCGCCAAGAAATCGAAACCGGTCGGCGGTCCTATTTCGCCGCTTCAGCTTGCGGCTGAGTTGCTTGAACTCGCCATTGATCGTGGCCTGTCGAATGCCGGCATTTCTTAACGATCGACGTAGCGTGAATTTTCCGTGGCGCAATCCGCTCCGATGAATTCTTGCGAGGATTGCACGGCGATGTGAGCCGGAGGCAATGCCCTTGAACTGCGTCGCCGGCGCCATAAGATCATGAGCGTTTGTATCTCAAACGCAGGATGGCCCGAATGATCGCGAAGCTTGCTCTGGAAGATGGATCCGTTTACACCGGCCGCAACTTCGGCGCGACGGGCGAAACGTTCGGCGAAGCCGTCTTCAACACCTCCATGACCGGCTACGAAGAAATCCTGACCGACCCCTCGTACAAGGGGCAGATCGTCGCGATGACGTATCCGCACATCGGCAACTACGGCATCAATCCCATCGACCGCGAATCGCCGGGGCCGCAGTGTGAGGGCTTCGTCGTCCGCGAAATGAACCGCATTCCGAGCAACTATCGCAGCACCATCTCGCTCGACGCGTATCTGGCCGACCATCGCGTCATCGGCATCGAAGGCATCGACACCCGGGCTCTGGTGCGGCGTCTGCGCGTTCGCGGCGCCATGACCGCTGTGCTGTCGACCACCGATCTCGACGATCTCAGTCTGGTGGCCAAAGCCCGCTCGGCGCCCAACATCGTGGGTCGCGATCTCGTCAAAAGCGTGATGCCGGCCGCGGCGTTTCCGTGGTCGGAAGGCTTTCTCACGCCCCTCGCGACGCAAGATCTCGTTCCGGGCCGCAAGAAGCATCGCATTGTCGCCATGGATTTCGGCATGAAGTGGAACATCCTCCGCTGCCTCACGCAGATGGGCTGCGAGGTCACCGTCGTGCCCGGCTCCGCGACGGCGAAAGAAATCCTCGATCACAACCCCGACGGCGTCTTCCTCTCGAACGGCCCTGGCGACCCCGAACCGCTGTCGTACGCCATCGACACCATCCGCGCGCTCCTCGGCAAGAAGCCGACGTTCGGCATCTGCTTGGGGCATCAGCTGCTCGGCCTGGCGTTGGGAGCGAAAACGTTCAAGCTCAAATTCGGCCACCGCGGCGCGAATCAACCGGTGCTCAACAAGCTGACCGGCCGGGTCGAAATCACGTCGCAGAATCACGGCTTCGCCGTCGCGACGGAATCCCTGCCGGCGGGCGTCGAAGCGACGCATGTCAACCTGAACGACGGCACGCTCGAAGGCATGCGGCACACCAAGTTCGCGGCTTTCAGCGTCCAGTATCATCCGGAAGCCGCGGCGGGGCCGCACGACAGCACGTATTTGTTCGAGGAGTTTCGCAAGAGTATGGAGTGAGAAGGGCGGACGCGTCCTCCCTGGGATTCGGCGGACTCATCCCAGACCTTGGGAAAACAGGGCGTGCGAGAGTATTTCGTCGGTTTTCCCCTTTACATTCGTGGGGGAACGACCCAAAATTGGGGTTTGCGATTCGCGCCTTGGGTGGCGGATCGTTTCGGTCGCCCGTGTCGAGACCGAGTCGTCAGGATCCGCAGTCGGCTCACCGGCTGCGGTTTTGCGTTTTTCACCAGGTTGGAGAATAGGGACCATGTCCGAAGATCGCATTCCCATGACGCGGGAAGGTTACGACAGGCTCAAGGCCGATCTCGACCGCATGCAAAATGTCGAGATGATCGCCGTCGCGGAGCGCATCGCGACGGCGCGTGAGCTGGGCGACCTCAGCGAAAACGCCGAGTATCATGCCGCCCGCGAAGATCAGGGAATGCTGCAAGCCCGCATCGACGCTCTCAAAGACAAGTTGAGCCGGGCGACGTTCATCGAGAAGGGGGCGCAATCGCTCGACTCGGTGGCCTTCGGCGCGCGCGTCACGGTCAAAGACATGGATCTCAATGACGAGGAAGATTTCGTTCTGGTCGGCCCCGGCGACGAAGACTACAGCAAGAACCGCATCCTCACCTCCAGCCCCATCGGCCAGGGCCTGCTCGGCAAGAAGATCGGCGACACGACCAAGATCGCCGTCCCCATGGGGACGTTGACGTTCAAAGTCGTCAAGATCGCCTACGATCTCTAAATGGCCGTGCGCCAACCCGACTCAATTTTCGGCGTGAGCCGCCGGGCTTGTCCCGGCGGATAAACCCGCCGGCTCACGCTCCCAAACTCACTCCGTCGGAATCTTCAACTCGGGCGATTTCACGACGTTCTTGAAGAGGAAGAACGACTCCGTCGGCGCCGCTTCGAGTTTAATCAATTCGGCGATGTCGCGTGGATTGATCGTCGTGGGCGTCTTCGGGTCGAGGACGGCCTTGACCATATTCTTCACCCGCTCTTCGAGCGCCGCCGCACGCTTGTCCTTGTTCGAATTCTTGACGAGCTTCCCGGCCGCTTGCTCCCAACGCTTCATGGTGATCCGCCAGGGCAGGGGTGGCGGACGGCGGGTGTCGTCGGTCTTGACGAAGTTCGGGAAGTCGGCGTTGTACGCGGTTCCCAACTCAGCCAGCGTCGAGCCGATGTAGTGATAGGCCGCGGCGGGCTCATATTTTTCGAGCGCTTTGGGGTTCATGTTGCAAAGCCCCAGGGCGGCTTCGTTGCGTTCCAGGAGCGTCGTCTCCGGCATCACGTTCTTGGGGATCAACACCTGCACCAGCAGCGGCGCGACCGGGCCATCGACTTTGCCGAGCGCCCCGATGGCGGCCACGGCGGGAGCGCCGGCCATACCGAGCGTTTCGAGAGCTTCCTTACGCAGATAGCGGTAGGCTCCGATTTCTTCCGCCGTGGCGTTGGCGGGCAGCGGCCGGAGAATGAACCGCGTCAACACATCGATGCGGGCTTCGTCCCCCTTTTTGCGGGCCATCTTCGGCTTGTTTTGCAAGAGCGTCGAATCGAACGGTTCGCCCCACGTTTCCACCGGCATGTACTCCCGCAACGCACGGATCGCCCATAGCTTCACGACATCGTGCTTGCCCTTGTCGGGATCGATGAGTTCGACAAGATAGTCGCTGATGCCCTCGGTTTGCAGCTTGGCGAGAGCGGGCAGCATTTGCAGGCCGATCGACAGCGCGCGCGGATTGGCGACGACGTTCATGTTCGTGAGTTCGCGAAAACGCGTGACGAGCACGGGACTGTAGGCGTTCGCGAAGGCGGGATCCTGCGTCTGCGCCTTGGCGTCGACGATGCGTTTGATGTGGCCGTTGAAATCTTTGAGATGCTGGAGCATCGGATCGAGCTTGGCCGGGTCGACCTTGGCTTCCAAAACCGACGGCCAGGTCACGCGGTAAACCCAGTATTGGGCGCCCGTGTCGAGCAGGTCGGCCCGGAAGGTTTTCTTCTTGTCGGCATTGTTGATCGTGAGATTCAGCTCAGCGCTGATTTTGTCGTACTGCTCTTTGAGTTCCTTGCTGTTGCCCAGCTGCGCGACTTGCCCCTGCGCCCAGTCGACCCCAAACAGAATGGCCAGGGCGCTGGCGACAAGCCCGAACGCCAACGGCCCACGACGACGATAATGCGACATGAATCGACTCCGGACGAAATGAATCCCGCGAACCGTTTGCTCGCGAAGATGTCTTATCTTACCGCGAAGCGATCGGTAGCTCCAAACGATTTTCGTTCGGCCGACCGATTTGCACCGGTTTTCCCTCCACCGACGCGTCTTTAAGGAAATCTCATGTCGCGATTACGCATCTTGATCGACCAAATCGCCTTCGCCCGCGGCTACACCGAACAGTTCCTCGACACGATTGCCGCGGACGCCTGGTTCCAACAACCTCCCGGCGGCGTGACGCACATCGCCTGGCAAGTCGGCCACCTCGCCATGGCCGAATACCGCCTCGCCCTCGAACGCCTCCGCCCACGCACCCCGGCCGACGAAACTCTCATCTCCGACGAGTTCCTGGCCAAGTTCGCCCGCGACTCAGTCCCCGATCCCGATCGCACGACGTATCCGCCGATCAAAGAGATCAGGGCCGTGTTCCAGCGGGTTCACGAACAAACGCTCCGCGAACTCGCAACCTTCCCCGAAGCCGATCTCGATGCCCCTGTGCTCAAACCGCACCGGTTTGTGAAAACGAAGGCATGGGCGCTCATCTGGACGGCGCATCACGAAATGATTCACGCCGGGCAAATCGGTTTGCTGCGGCGACTTTTGGGCGAGAAACCGATTTGGTAAGAGTTTGGAAGGGCGACTGCGGCGGAGAAAACGGCCTGCTTGCGGGAGCCGTGACTTGGAACGATGAAACGCTCAGCCCGCAACGGCGAGGCTGTTGACCATCTGCAATTGCTCGCGAATCTCGGCATGGCAGCAGGTGCAGCCATCGCCGGCGCCGGTGGCTTGACGCACTTCTTTGACCGTGCGCAAACCCAACGCGGAAATCGTGGTCGCGATTTCGTCTTCCGTCACCTGCAGGCAACGGCAAACGACTCGTATTGGGCAAGCCTCGCAGCGATCCATCGAGCAGGTCGCATTCATGGGAGTGAAGTCCGAAAAAGCGATCGAAGGCGGGTTCGTGTCTGAGATTGAGATCGCATCTCAACTAAATCTTATCCACCCATTTGACCCCGGTCAAGCGGAAAAGTTCCGAGAAATGTCGAGATTTTTCGAGCAGTGGATTGGCCCGGTCATGGGATCATGGAGGATGGCGTCTCG
>JBAXFO010000080.1:0-10840 GCA_037139885.1 Planctomycetota bacterium | reverse complement strand
GATACCATCGTCGACCGCCGAAAGCACAAGGCGTGCCGAACACGATTGGACCGCGTCCGAAATATCGTCCGGCTTGGCGGCTCGCTTCATGGGCACGAGCTTGACGTAATTGTCGATGTGGTCTTGATGATCCGCAAGCCAGCGCGTCTCCACCGGCCCCGGCGCCACCGCATTCACGCGAACTTTCGGTGCGAACGCGCGAGCCAGCGAACGTGTCAAGGAATTCGCCGCCGCCTTGCTTGCGGCATAGGGTATCGAACTCCCCAGCCCGCTTATCCCCGCCACGCTCGTCACATTCACGATCGCTCCGCTGCGCTCCTGCAAATGCGGCATGGCCGCCCGGCAGCAATAAAACGTCCCGAGCAAATTGACCTGAAAGATGTCGTCCCACACCGGATCGGTCAATGCGTCGAGATTCGTGTGTTCGATGAAGCGCGTCGTTCCCGCGTTATTGACGAGAACATCGATTCCCCCGAGCTCGCCGACGACGCGCTCGATCATCCCCTGCACCGCCGCCTCGTCGCCGACATTCGCTTTGCACACAATCCCCGGCGCCCCAAGTTTTTTGACTTCTTCGAGCGTCTCCAACGCCTCGGCTTCCGACTTCGAATAATTGACCGCGACCGCCAACCCCTCCTGCGCGAAGCGAATCGCGCACGCCCGGCCGATCCCCGTCGCCGATCCCGTCACCAACGCCACTTTTCGAGCCATAACATTTCTCCTCAAGTCATGGTTCGTAGGTTGGGATGAGCCGACTACTCCGGCGCATAAACGGTTCGCCCGCCATCCACCGGCAAACAAACGCCCGTCACAAAATCGTTGTCGATGAAGAACAACACAGCCTGGGCCACATGCTCCGGCTTTCCTTCCCGTTTCACGAGCGTCGCGTTGATCGCCTGCTCGCGTTCGGCTTGCGGAAGATCCGTCGGCAACATCACCGGCCCGGGCAAAATACAGTTCACGCGAATGGCCGGGTTGCGCGTCCCCAACTCGACGGCGAACGTGCGCGTCAGCGTCGGGATCGCGCCCTTCGAGGGAAAGTAGGCGGCGTAGTTGAGATAAGGACGTTCGACGGCCCAGTCCCCGATCGTGACGATCGAACCGCCTTCAGCCTGCTTCACCATCGCCAGGCCAACGTGCTGCGTGCAGAGGAATGTACTCAGCGTATTCGTCGCGAAATAATGCTGGACATCGGCAGCCGAAACCTCTTCGAGCGGTTTGCTGCGCCAGGCCGCCGCGGCGTTAACGAGCACATCGATGCGGCCAAAATGAGTCAGCGTTCGCTGCACGAGAGCCGACACCGCCGCCTCGTCTGTGAGGTCGGCTTGCACGGCGATCGCGTCAAGACCCTGCTGGCGATAGCGGGCGACGGCTTCCTCCGTTTCGGCCGCCGAAGTGCGGTAATGGATCGCCAGACCATAACCGCGGGCGGCCAGGGCGTCGGCGACATGCGACCCGACGCGGCGTTTGCCGCTGCCGGTGATGAGAGCGATAGGTTTCATGCCGTTAGTTTATCGAAGAAACCGCCGAGGCTCGCACTGTCGCACATCGCCGGTACGGATCGACGAAGCGTCGCTCACTTTGTTCCTTCATCCAATATCAACCGCGGCGTGCTGCTTCGATGACGGCAACATCGATTTTCGTCATCGTCATCATGGCGTTGAACGCGCGCTGCGCGACAGCCGGATCGGGATCGGTAAACGCTTCTGTCAAAACCCGCGGCGTGATCTGCCAGGACACGCCCCATTTGTCTTTACACCAACCGCACGCACTTTCTTGCCCGCCATTGCCGACAATGGCGTCCCAGTAACGATCGGTTTCGGCCTGGTCGTCGGTTGCGACCTGGAACGAGAATGCTTCGTCCTGCTTGAACGCGGGGCCGCCATTCAGGCCGAGGCAGGGAATGCCCATCACGCTGAACTCGACCGTCAAGACATCCCCCTTCTTGCCGGACGGAAAGTCGGCCGGGGCTCGATGCGAGGAACCGACGGAGGAATCGGGGAACGTCTTGGCGTAAAAGCGAGCGGCGTCCTCGGCGCCGCCATCGTACCAAAGACAAATCGTGTTCTTGGCTGGCTTTCCCATGGCGAATCTCCCGGGTGCGGAACGGCGGCATGTTGACGGAACAGATGTCCTCGCATTCCGAAGCGTCTTGGCGCTTTCGGCCGACAATCTTGCAAGTTTTGCACGGATCGATCCGTGTTGCGCGAAACTTCATCCTATCGAAGAACACGCCGAAACTCACGCCAGCAATTTCGCCAGAACGAGCGAAACGTATGTCCGCTCTGCCGCATCACGCCTGCATGCCGTTTCCAGACGACGAGGCAGGTCGCCGTGAAGAGGATCCGGTGGGCGCCGTTCACGATCTTCTGAACGCCTCGCGATCGGCCTCGACGCATGATGGCGAGGCGCTCGACGTGAAACTCGACGTGCGGCTTTTCATCCCGCAAGAGTTGGGCGCAGATCCGCTTCAAGAGAGGGCAACCGCTGGCGCGAAAGAGAGCTAGGTAATAAACCATGGCGATTGTTTCGGCCATGAGCAGCGTCATGAGCATCAATTCCATGCCCATCGCGCGGCGGAGTTTGCGGAAGAGGGCGTCGTCCCAGGAGAACTTGAGCCGCGGAGCGCCAGCGAGATCTAAATAGCGGCCGAGGAGCCGGCTGTGGCGATGCTCTTCGCCGAGAAAGAGCCGCATGGCGTCGGGATACCAAACATCTCCCGATTGCTGGGCGTAACGGCTCGCCATACGGCGGGGATTCTCCGCTTCGGAGCTTTCGCCCAGTTGGAAGTCCTGGATGGAGGGAATCAGGCAGCGGCGTTCGTCGGCGGAAAGTTGGACGCCGGCGTCCCACGGCATGTCCAAGAGTTTCTTGCCGTTCGCCTGGAAGTAGGCGATCCACTGGGTGGAGGAGGCGATCGCTTCGTCGCACGGGGCGGAGGTGCGTTCGAGCGGGAGGGACTGGGTCGGCATTTTGGCTCCTTTGCGAAAAGCACTTTGCATTGTAAAGTTCACAGGCCTTCGAGAAGGGGGACGGAACGACCGCCCTCACGCATTTCCGAAGGTAGAGCACTTGGCATTGCAAAGTATCGGCATCGGGCGGGACTTTGTCAAGGCGATTTGCGCTGGGAATTTTTTATCGGTTGCAGGAAGACAGACGTTTGCGGGTTTTGGTGGGCTACGCCTGCGGGCGCAACCCACCTACCCGAAGCCGACCACGCATGTTTACGGAAGGACCGTTTCGCCCATGAGATAGCGGTCGCATTCGCGGGCGGCGCCACGGCCTTCGTTGATGGCCCAAACAACCAGGCTCTGGCCGCGACGCATGTCGCCCGCGGCGAACACGCCGGGGATGTTCGTCGAATAGACGCCGTGCTCGGCCTTGGCGTTGGTGCGGGCGTCGCGTTCGACGCCGAGTTTGCCGAGGATCAAGTCCTCCGGTCCCAGGAAGCCCATCGCGAGCAGGACGAGTTGCGCAGGGAGGACTTTTTCGGACCCGGGAACTTCCCGCATGGCGAAGCGGCCGTTGTCCTTGACCCATTCGATGCGGACGGTGTGAAGCTCTTTCAAATTGCCGTGCGCGTCGCCGACGAAGCGCTTGGTGTTGATGAGATATTGCCGGGGATCGTCGCCGAAAATGGCGGCGGCTTCCTCCTGGCCGTAATCCATCTTGTACACCTTCGGCCATTGCGGCCAGGGATTGTCGGGCGCCCGTTCGAGCGGCGGCTTGGGGAGAATCTCGAACTGCACGAGACTCTTGCAACCGTGCCGCAGCGAAGTGCCGACGCAATCGGTGCCGGTGTCGCCGCCGCCGATGACGATGACGTCTTTGTCTTTGGCGCTGATGAAATGCCCGTCTTTCAAGCTCGAATCGAGCAGGCTTTTCGTGTTCTGCGTCAGAAAGTCCATCGCATAATAGATGCCCTTGAGTTGCCGGCCCTCGACGGGCAGATCGCGCGGCTTGGTCGCGCCGCCGCAGAGAACGATGCCGTCGAAATCGCGCCGCAGATCCTCGGCCGAGTAATCTTTGCCGACCTCGCAGCCGGTGACGAATTTGATCCCCTCGGCTTCAAGAATCTTGACCCGGCGCTCGACGATCTCACGCTTGTCGAGCTTCATATTCGGAATGCCGTAGGTGAGAAGACCACCAATGCGGTCGGCCCGTTCGAACACGGTGACGCTGTGGCCTGCCTTGTTGAGCTGGGCCGCAGCGGTCAGTCCCGCAGGGCCGCTGCCGATGACGGCGACTTTCTTGCCCGTGCGCACAGGCGGCGGTTCGGGCACGATCCAGCCTTCTTCGAAGCCGCGATCGACGATGGCGCATTCGATGTTCTTGATCGTCACCGCCGGTTCGTTGATGCCGAGCACGCACGAGCCTTCGCACGGCGCGGGGCAAACTCGGCCCGTGAACTCGGGGAAGTTATTCGTCTTGTGCAAGCGATCGAGCGCCTCGCGCCACAGACCGCGATAGACGAGATCGTTCCACTCGGGGATCAAGTTGTTGATGGGGCAACCCGAAGCCATGCCTTCGAGGAGCGTACCCGTATGGCAGAAGGGGACGCCGCAATCCATGCAGCGGGCGCCCTGTTTCTTGAGCGCGTCCTCCGCTTGGTGATCGTGAAACTCGCCCCAATCGCGCACTCGCTCCCGCGGCGCCCGATCGAGCGGCAGTTCGCGCGGATACTCAAGAAATCCCGTTGGCTTACCCATGTCGTCAACCTCAGTCACGAAACGTTATTTAAAGCCACTAGTTGTCTGTTCCAAGTTCCGAATGTCATCGTCGAATCTTTGCGATCGCGAAGACAATTCCTTGCAGATCGGCAAACGCTAATGGCGACCAATTGAGTTGAGCCACTCGTCGATTCTCCGGTCGGCTTCCTCCTCCGGAACTCCCTCGCCGCGATCGACAGCCTCGATGCTTCGTTCGACCTTGTCGAGAACATACCGGTGATACTGGATGTCCTCGCACGTGCAATCGTCCGGCAAAGACGCGATAATTCGTATCACTTCTTGTTTCAATGGACTCACGTTCGCTCTTCTCGTTCAGTTTGACTCGAATTTTATAATTGCACTTCCTCGATTTCATACGACTAGACCCGCGCGGCAAGCTTCCCGCCGAGCCAACCAAATCCGATTCCGACGAACGTGCCCATAATCAACCACAGCCAAATGAATTTCGCTGCGGACTCTCTGCTCAACTGCCACACAACAACCGAGCCGAGGAGCGCAACGGATACGGCAACTCCGGTTGCTAAGCCGGCGCCACACGCCGAACTCCAAAAAATTCGACTTCGCGACGCTTCAGAAATCGAGACGCCGAACGGTCCGAGCACCCCCCCGAAAAAACTCGCCGGCACGCCCGCAAAATACCCCATGAATGCGATTTGGCTCAGAGGGCTATGCTGTTCCGAGTTTAAGGCTGCGTCAAGGCTGCCGTATGACACTACGACCAGTCCGAGCCAACTCAATTGCACAACTGCGTTCCAAATAAAGCCGAAAACAATGCCGCATAACAGTCGAATCGCCCAGTCTTTTACGCGTGGCGATGGCGTCAAGTCGTTCGACATCTCAGACTCCTCGGTGAACCGAGACGGCAACGCTTGATCGCCCTACTCAATGTGTTACATACATCGAGTCGCGTTTGAGCCATTCCGAAAGCCTCCTCGTTGTCAAAAATAGCCAACAGCTAACAGCTAATAGCCAACAGCTTTTAGCGGATTCCTGAAATCGCAAAGACTCATCAGGACCGCAGCTCGAATCCCGTCTCCGTCTTTTTCGCGTTTTCGCCCTTTCGCGATTCCATCCCGCATCACCTCCCGCCGACGCGCGACAAATCCTTCGAGTTCTCCTCGAACGCCGCCATCACGGCTTCCTCTTCGCTGAGCCCTTGCTTGCGAAGCCGATTCTGCGTATCGAGCACGCGGCGGTAGTCGTTCGGATAGACCTTCACGAACTTCGAAACCATCATGTCCCACAGCGCCAGGATCTTCCAGGCATGGTCGCTCTTGGTGGCGTTGGCGTGCTTCTCGATCAACAGACGCAGTTGCTCGATCTCGTCGGCGTCTTCGAGAGTGTAGAGTTTCACCATCTCCTTGTTGACGCGGGGCTCGAACTCGCCTTTTTCGTCGAAGATATACGCGATGCCGCCCGACATGCCTGCGGCGAAGTTCTTCCCCGTCGGGCCGAGGATGACGACGCGGCCGCCGGTCATGTATTCGCAACCATGATCGCCGACGCCTTCGACGACGGTTTCAACGCCCGAGTTGCGGACGCAAAAACGTTCGCCCGCCATGCCGCGAATGAACGCCTGGCCGCTCGTGGCGCCGTAAAACGCGACGTTGCCGATGATGACGTTCTCTTCCGGCAAGAACGTCGATCCCGCGGGCGGCATGATGACCAGCCGGCCCCCCGAGAGGCCCTTGCCGAAGTAATCGTTGGCGTCGCCTTGAAGCGTCAGCGTCATGCCGCGGGGAACGAACGCTCCGAAGCTCTGGCCCGCGGAACCCTGGAAGGTGAGCTGAATCGTATCGTCCGCCAGGCCGGCGCTGCCGTACTTCTTGGTCAGATCGCTGCCGACGATGGCGCCGACGACGCGATGAATATTGCGAATCGCCACAGTCGCCTGCACCGGCTTCCCCTCGTCGAGGGCCGGCTTGCAGATCGGCAACAGCGTCGTAACATCGAGCGACTTTTCCAGGCCATGATCTTGCGTTTCGGTGCAATAGCGGCCCACGCCCGAATCGACTTCCGGCTGATGCAGGATCTTCGAATAGTCGAGCCCGAGAGCCTTGTAATGCTTGACGGCCGCCCCCATCTTCAAAAGATCGCTGCGGCCCACCATCTCGTTGATCGTGCGGAAGCCGAGCTTCGCCATCAACTCGCGCACTTCCTCCGCGATGAAACGCATGAAGGCGACTGCATGCTCCGGCTTGCCCGCGAACTTCGCCCGCAGCCGAGGATCTTGCGTGGCCACGCCGACCGGGCAGGTGTTCAAATGGCACACCCGCATCATGATGCAACCCATCGCCACCAGCGGCGCCGTCGCGAAGCCGAACTCCTCGGCCCCGAGCAGCGCCCCGATGACGACATCGCGTCCCGTTTTCAGCTGCCCATCCACCTCAACGACAATCCGGCTCCGCAGCTTGTTCATCACCAACACTTGCTGCGTCTCGGCGAGCCCAAGCTCCCATGGCCCGCCCGCATGTTTGATCGACGTGAGCGGCGAAGCCCCGGTGCCGCCGTCGTGTCCCGAGATGAGCACGACATCGGAATGCGCCTTGGCCACGCCCGCCGCGACAGTGCCCACGCCGACTTCCGCAACCAGCTTCACGCTGATGCGCGCCTCGCGATTGCTGTTCTTCAAATCATGGATCAATTCCGCGAGATCCTCGATCGAATAAATGTCGTGATGCGGCGGCGGCGAAATCAGGCCCACGCCCGGCGTCGAGAGCCGCACCTTCGCGATCCACGGATAAACCTTCGACCCCGGAAGCTGCCCCCCCTCGCCCGGCTTCGCTCCCTGGGCCATCTTGATCTGAATCTCTTTCGCGCTGACGAGATATTCGCTCGTCACGCCAAACCGGCCCGACGCGACTTGCTTGATGGCGCTGTTTCGCGAGTCGCCATTGGGCATGGGCAGATAACGGTCCGGATCCTCGCCCCCTTCGCCCGTGTTGCTTTTGCCGCCGATGCGGTTCATCGCGATCGCGAGCGTCTCATGAGCTTCCAGGCTGATCGAGCCGTATGACATCGCCCCCGTCTTGAACTTCTTCATGATCGATTCCGCCGACTCGACTTCCTCGATCGGCACGGGCGTGCGCCCCTCAAACTTGAACTCCATCAAGCCGCGCAGCGTGGCCAAGCGGTGCGATTGGTCGTCGACGAGCTTCGTATATTCCTTGAACGTCTTGTAGCTGCCGGTGCGGACCGCATATTGCAGTTTGTGAACGCTCTCGGGATTGAAGAGGTGATACTCCCCCTCGCGGCGATATTGATACGCGCCGCCGACATCGAGGGTCTTGCCGTTCGTCGGCCGATCGGAGAACGCATGCTCATGGCGAGCCCGCACATCCTCGGCGACTTGATCCAGCCCGATGCCGCCGACGCGCGATGAAGTCCCGGTGAAGTATTTTGCGACGAACTCATCCCCCAGGCCGATCGCCTCGAAGATCTGGGCGCCGCAATAACTCTGCACGGTCGAGATGCCCATCTTCGACATCACTTTCATGATGCCTTTGCTGGCCGCCTTGATGTAGTTCTTGACCGCCTTGGCTGCGTCGACTTTCGTCACCATGCCCTGGCGGATCATGTCTTCGATCGTTTCGAAAGCCACGTAGGGGTTAATCGCCCCCGCGCCATAGCCCACGAGCAAGGCGAAGTGATGCACTTCGCGCGGCTCGCCGGTTTCCATGATCAAGCTGACTTGCGTACGCGTCCCTTCGCGGATGAGATGATGATGCACCGCCGCCACCGCCAGGAGCGCGGGAATCGGCGCCTGGTCCTTGTCCATCGCCCGATCCGAGAGAATGACGTACTCGACGCCCGTGATGATGGCCGCGCTCGCTTGACGGCAGATGAGGTTCAGCACCCGCTCCATCCCGGCCGCCCCTTCTTTGGGCCGATAGAGCGTCGGGATCGTCACCGACTTGTAACGCGCGCCCGTCGTCTTCTCGATCTCGCGAAGCTTATCGAGCTCCTGGTTCGACAAGATCGGCGACGTCAATTTAATCTGCCGACACGATTGCGGCGTCGGCGAGAGCAAGTTGTACTCCCGGCCAACCGTCGTATCCATCGACATGATGATCTCTTCGCGAATCGCATCGACCGGCGGATTCGTGACCTGGGCGAAGAGCTGCTTGAAATAGTTGTAAAGGAGCTGCGGCTTGTCCGAGAGGACCGCCAGAGCCGCGTCGTTGCCCATCGAGCCGATCGCTTCGACCCCGTCGTTCGCCATCGGCGTCATCAGGAAACGCAAGTCCTCATGCGTATAGCCGAACGCCTGCTGCCGCTGCAAAACCGTCTTGTGATCGGGATCCGTTCCCGCCGGGCCGTCGGGAATGTCGTCGAGATGGACGATGTTCTGCGACAGCCATTTCGCGTACGGCTTTTCCGCGGCGATCTTCGATTTGAGCTCGTCGTCGCCGACGATCCGGCCTTCTTCCAGATCGAGCAAAAACATCTTGCCCGGTTGCAACCGCCCCTTGTGCAGAATCTCTTCCGGCGGAATCGTCAACACGCCGACTTCGCTCGCCATGATGACGAGGCCGCCCTTGGTGACGTAATAACGCGAGGGCCGCAAACCGTTGCGGTCGAGAATCGCCCCGATGCGGATGCCATCGGTGAACGCGATCGAAGCCGGGCCGTCCCACGGCTCCATGAGGCAGGAGTGATATTCGTAGAACGCCTTTTTGTCGGCGCTCATGGTCGCGTCGCCCGCCCACGGCTCGGGGATCATCATCATCACCGCGTGCGGCAACGACCGGCCCGTGAGCACCAACATTTCGAGCACATTGTCGAACATCGCCGAATCGCTGCCCGTCTCATCGATGACGGGGAGCAGCTTCTGGATGTCGTCGCCAAACAATTCGCTGGCGAGCAGACTTTCGCGCGCGTGCATCCAGTTGATGTTGCCGCGGAGAGTGTTGATTTCGCCGTTGTGGGCGATGTAGCGATACGGATGCGAACGATGCCAGCTCGGGAACGTGTTCGTGCTGAAACGCGAATGGACGAGAGCCAGCGCCGTTTCGGTGTCGGGATCTTGCAGATCGGGATAATAAGGAAGAACCTGGTCGGCGTTGAGCATGCCCTTGTAGACGATCGTCTTGCACGACAGGCTCGGCACGTAGAACATCGTCCGCTGCGGAATGTTCGAGCGGCGAATTTCGTTCTCGATCAGTTTGCGTATGACGTAGAGCTTGCGCTCGAAGCCGAGCGGATCGTCGGGGCGGTCGGCGGGCAGACCGCTGATCTTCTTGATGAAAATCTGCCGAATGACCGGTTCGGATTCGATCGCCGTGGGGCCGATGGGGGCATGATTTGTCGGCACATCGCGCCACCCGAGCACGACTTGGCCTTCGTCGCGCACCACGCGTTCGAACAGATATTCGCAGCGGGCGCGATCGATCGGATCCTGCGGCAGATAGACCATGCCGACGCCATACGACCCGCGCGCCGGCAGCGTGATGTGCAGAGCCTTCGCCGCTTTCACGAGGAACGTGTGCGGCAATTGAAAGAGAATGCCCGCGCCGTCGCCCGTGTTGGCTTCGCAGCCGCAAGCGCCGCGATGTTCGAGATTGCGGAGAATTTCGAGAGCTTTGTCGATGAGGTCGTGCGATTGACGGTTCTTGAGATCGGCGATGAAACCGACGCCGCACGCATCATGTTCGTGCTTCGGATCGTAAAGGCCCTGAGCCTGAGGCGCAAATTGCATGAATCGACCCTTTCCCTTCGTCATCAAACCAAATTCAAACCATTGCGAGCGAATCCTTTCGCAAAACATCACCAGGCGTGCGTGCATGGGCGTGCCGCACGACGAGGATCATTCCCGATCGCCCACCGGCAGGGCGGAGCCGTGGGCGTCGGCCTCCTGGCGTTCGCTGTGCGGTTCAGCGTGCGATCCGGCGCCATTGCCGTTCAAACAGGCTTTGCCTTGCAGCAAGTCGAGAAAGCCGCGCGTCGCCGCGCTGAGCCAGTGGCCGCGTTTCACGAGAATGCCGAGCGGCCGCGTGAACGGCGCCTCCGCCAACGGCAACGCGATCAACTCACGCGACTTCAGCTCACGCCGCAGCGTCGGTTCCGGCAGCAACGCGACTCCCGCTCCAAGGGCGACATCCTGCTTGATG
>JBAXFO010000079.1:0-10890 GCA_037139885.1 Planctomycetota bacterium | reverse complement strand
TCACCTTCCCGGGCAGCGTCAAAGCCGTCTTCCTTCGCGGCAAACTTGAACGACACGATTCTCCCGCATCGAGCCCCCTCCGCTGATACGGCGACGCGCGGCGATCATGTTGGAAAGACCGTCGGCGCACGGTTATGATCGACGTTCGTCGGTTCGCTGTCGTCGCTGCGATAATGGAGAAAATCGCTCGATCGGCCGGAAGGATTTGGCGGAATCGCCGCGACCGTCGCGGAAGAAACCGAGGGGCACAAGAAGAGGTCGACTTGCGTGCCGATGATGCCGGCTTGCCGCGACGCAGGCAAACCAAAAGCTTGCCCAATAACGCAAAAGTCGACGGCCTGATTTTGCAAATGAACGTAGCGGCGCTCGTCGGACATCACTCCGTCGAATACCGCAACCGCGGTTGCGGCCGTTGCCGCCAGGCGGCGACGTCGGCGAGAAGCACTTCGATGGCTTTCGAGAGTTGCGTATCTTGGCCCTTCGCGAGTTGGCCGGGTTCGGGCCAGAGGAGGTGATGGGGGGCGGCGCCGTTCTTTTCCATGTCGAGGCCGTCGCCGAGAACGAACCAGCCGCGGAAGGGCAAACGCAGCGTGCCGACATCCATCACTTGCGTGGCCCCCGTGCTCACCACCGCGCCCGCCGTGGGGACGCCGACGAGTTGGCCGCGCTTGAGCGACTTGATCGCGTGGCTGAAGATCTCGGCGTTGCTGCCGCTGTTTTGATTGCATAGCACGACGATCGGTTTGTTCCATGTCTCGTAAACCTTGCGGTCGTGCGGGTAACCGGGGCCGCCGCCGCGAGGCACGGTGATGGCGTGGGTCGGTTGTGTCAGCGCTGTCAACAAATGATCCGCGGTCGAGCCGCCGGGGTTCTCGCGAACGTCGATCACCAGACCATCTTTGCCCGAACCTTGCGAGACGAGCTCTTCCTCAAACTTGCGGAACGTCGGCATGCTCATCTGGCTGATGTGCAGATAGCCGAGCTTGCCCCCCGAGGCGGCGTCGACGAGTTTGCGGTTTTGCTCCAGCCATTGTTCGTACAAAAAATTCTGCACGGCGAAATACGCCATCGGCCGCAAGATCACGTCGCGGCGTTTGCCGTCCACGCCGTCGACCGCGAGCGCCAGTTCGCGCTGGAGCGGACCGTTCAAAACGCTCGTGAGATCTTTCCCCAGATCGACGGGAACGCCATCGATCGTTCGCAGGATGTCGCCGGCGAAGAGCTTGCTGCGCGGCTTGTCGGCCGGGCCGTTGGGGAGAACGTCGCGGATCTTGAGCCCGGGGCCGGCGTAGCCTTGATCGAAGCGGACGCCCAGGTGCGGCGTCACATCGCGGGGCCCTCGTTTCTCGGGGGCCGCATCGCCGCCGAAGAACGTGAAGCCCAGATGCGAACCGTTCAGTTCGCCGAGCATCATGTGGATGGCGGCGCCGAGCGTGTCGAGATCGGGAGCTTCGCGCGCAGCCGGCAGATACTTGGCGCGCACGGCGTCCCAATCGCGATTGTTGAGCTTCGCGTCGTACCATTGATCGCGCATGATGCGCCAGCATTCATCGAAGATGGCGGCGTTGCGTGCGGGGAGATCGAGATCCTGCCGGACGGAAAACGAATAGCCGCCGCCTGAACCGGGCGTCGCGGGCGTCGGCGCCAGGCCCGGAATCTTCAGCGGCGGCCCCTTGACGACGGGAGCCGGAGCCGCGACGCCGACGGGAGCCGCCGTGCCGGGAGTGCTCGTCGGCACGCCTTGCACGAGCCAGACGATCTGGTTGCCTTGCTTCAGCCAAACGGGCCGCGACCCCAGCGTGGGCGTCAACAATTTGGGAACGAGCGATTCGCCGACATCGATGGCGAACGTCCCCGGTTTGCCTTCGAAGGAACCGGTGAACGCGAGCTTCTTCGAATCGGGCGACCAGAAGAGCGTGTTGGCCGAACCTTCGCCGAGATTAACGCGCCGCACGCGCTCCGGCAGACCGTCGAAATCGATGGTCAACGGCTTGCGGGCCTCCTCCTTCTTGTCGTCTTTCTTTTCGTCCTTCTTCTCGTCGACCGCTTCGCCCTTCGCGGGATCGATCTTGATGAGCTCGCCTTTCGCGGACGTCTTGCCCGCAGTCGTGCGCCCCTTCATCTTTTCAAGGGCCTTCTCCAGCTTGCGATCGCGGGCGGTTTTGTCGTCATCGTCCGCCTTGAGGTAAACCAGGCCGATGTTCGCCCCGTTTTCCGCCGTCGCACGATGGCCCGCAAACGCGACCATCTTGCCGTCGGGCGACCACACCGGCGAGCCTTCGTTGAACGGATGCCGCGAGATGTTGACCGCTTTGCCCCCCGCGGCCGGCATGATCCAGACATCGCGATTGAAATCGTTGTCGTACATGGCGTACAGCAGCCATTGACCGTCGGGCGACCAATCGAACTCGGGAGCGTTCCACCCCGGCAACACCTTGCTCGCGTTCTTGAGATCGAGGTCGGCCACCCATAGATCGCCGTTACCGCGCACATAGGCGAGTTTCTTGCCGTCAGGGCTCAGCTTCAAATGACTGGGCACGTCGGCGAATTCGGCCAGGCGTTCGATCGTGAACGCGGCGTTCTGCCACCAGAATTTCTTCGCATCCTTCCGCGTCGCCCGCACGATAGCGAAGCGATCCCCCAGCGACTGCACGAACAGCAGCGCTTGACCATCGGGCGTGAAGAGCGGATTCTTCTCTTCCCCGGCCGTCTTGGCGATCGCAACCGGCTCACGCAACTCCGTGTCCATCACCCAAAGATCGCCCCCCGCGACGAAGGCGATCTCCAGGCCGTCCGTGGTGAACGCGGCCTCGGTCGCGGCCGTCAGCGTCCGCGAATCGGACGCCTGCACGGTGCGGTCGGCATTGTGAACGACGTTCAGCTTCTTCAGCGTTTTGGTGGCCGGGGCATAGGTGTAGAGATCGAAAAGATGCCGAAAGACGATCGCCGAACCGTCGCGCGCGACCGCGGGAAAAACGACCGCATCCGCTGCGAAGGTCGTCAACGGACGACTGCCGGCGCCCGCGAAATCGTATTCGAACAGGTTCGAGCCCAGAGCGTTCTCTGCGACGTAATAAAATCCCGACCCATCGGGCTTCCACATCGGCCACCGGCTGCTAAACGCCTTATGGAGAATCTTAGTAAATGACTTACGATCGACATCGTACATCCAAATCTGACTTGCCCGGGAGCCTTGATACCCCTTCCGCCACCACGGCTCCCCCTCGCGCGTGAAGAGAATCTTCTTTCCGTCGGGCGACACCTGGGCGTCGCTTGCGTAATCGTCGAACGCCAGCGTTTCCGGCGACCGCGGCGTCGCCTTGATCGTGAAGAGCCGTTCGCCGCGCCGCCAGGCGAAATCGCGCGTCGCCTTCACGAGCAACCCGTCCCCCTTCGGCAGCCAGTCGAGTTGATCGTACCCGGAAGTGTGAAACGTGAGTTGTTGCGGCGTTCCCCCCGACGTGGGGATGGTGAACACCTGCGGCGCCCCCTCGCGATCGCTGAGAAACGCAATGGTCCGTCCATCGGGCGAGAACTTCGGCTGCATGTCCCGCGCCGCGTTCGACGTCAATTGCCGAGCTTCGCCCCCGGCTGCGGGAACGATCCACAAATCGCCATTCCACTCGAGCGCGATGGCGCTGCCATCCGGCGAAAGCGCCGGCGCCTTCGCCAGCCTTATCGCCTCCGCAGCATCGCCGACCGCAACCAAACAAACCGCAACCACGAGCGAGCAAAAGCGTACGAACACCGGCATTCTCCTTGGGCGCTGGAGCCTCTATCTTCCAGGCGGCGCTGAGAGAAGTCAATGTTCGCGTGGGCGGCCGCCGATCTTCGAGAACATTCCCGGGGATGAGCGGTTTGCCCCCCTCGTTTCTGCTAGATGGCGTCCCTCAATGGTGGTAAGATCCATTGTCTTGCCCCACCGCCGCCGCTTCCGGACCGATTCATGCGTTTCGCGCTTCTCGCGTGTTTGCTCGCGATCCTTCCTCTTTCCGCCAAGGGGCAGGAATCTGCCACCTTCGAGAAGGACATCGAACCGATTCTCGCGTGCGCGGGCTCCAACAGCGGCCCCTGCCATGGTAAGTCGCGCGGTCAGACCGGCTTTCAGCTTTCGCTCTTGGGCTACGATCCCCAGTTCGATTTCCAGGCGATTGTCTCCGAAGCGCGCGGACGACGCATTTTCGCGGCCGCTCCGGAGCAGAGCCTTTTCCCTACCAAACCGACGGGCCTCGTGCCGCATGGCTGGGGCAAGAAACTTCGCGTCGGCGAACGCGACTACAACGTCCTCCTCAACTGGATCCGCGGCGGCATGCCGCGAACTCCAGCGAGCGAACCGAAACTCGAGCGCATTCATGTCGAACCAAACGAACGAACGCTGCACGCTCGCGAAACCTTTCAACTCGTCGTCACCGCTCATTACAGCGACGGCCCAAACGCGCGACGTCACACCCTGGACCATGTTCCAATCGAACGAGAGCGTGTTGGCGGCCGTCGACGCCGAGGGCAAAGTCGCCGCGGCTCGGGGAAAGACCTCAAGACATCGACTCTACGAATTGAAGGACTCGACAAACCCTTTAACGGTCCGGTCCGCCTCTATGTTCGCTCCGCAGGGCAACCCGAAAGCCAGGTCCGCGGAAGCGAATGGTCGCTCCCCTATTTGTGGATCGCGGCTGCGGATCTCAAGAAATAGCCTTCCTCCGCGGGCTGGACCTCCGGCTTCGCGATCGTTTTCTTCAGCGAGATTTCTGATTTCCTACGAAGGAGTTTTGTGATGCGTATGCTCGCGGCCTGGTGTTTCTTCTTGTCGACGGCTCTCTGGGCTCATGCAGACGACTGGCCCCGTTTTCGCGGTTCCGAGGGCCAGGGCGTTTCGAACGAAACCGGATTGCCCATCAAGTGGGGCCCCAAGGAGAACATCGCCTGGAAGACCCCCGTCCCCGGCGAAGGCTGGTCGTCGCCCGTGGTCTGGGGGAAGCGCGTTTTCGTCACTTCGACGACAGAGGCCGGCAAGTCGTGCCACATCCTCGCTTTCGACGCCGAAACCGGCGCCCAACTTTGGGACCGCGAAGTTCTTCGGCAACAACCGCCGCACAAACGCGGCGAAAATTCCCACGCCACTTCGACCCCGACCACCGATGGCGAGCGCGTCTACGCGGTGTTCGGCGAAGGGGGCATCGCCGCCGTCACCGTCGCGGGAGAACCGGTCTGGACGTATCAAGACTTCAAATTCCACAGCCACCATGGCCTGAGCGCTTCGCCGGTCCTCTATAAAGACCTGCTCATCATGACTTACGATGGCAGCAGTAAGACGAATGCCGCCGTCGGCTGGCAGAAGCCTTGGGATGGGGCTCTGGTCGTGGCCCTCGACAGCGCGACGGGCAAGGTTCGCTGGAAGTCGCCGCGCGGTCTGTCGCGCCTGGCGCATGCGACGCCTTTGATAGTGAATGTGGCCGGCAGAGATGTTCTGGCGAGTCCTGCGGGCGAAGTCGTGCAGGGCTTCGATCCGCAAAACGGCAAGCTGCTCTGGACCGTTCCCGCGATCGGCGAAGGCGTGACGCCGTCGCCCGCCATTGGCGAGGGAATGATGTTCACGGCCTCCGGCTTCGGAGCCACGGCTTTGCGCGCGATCCGTCTTGAAGGCGGCGCGGACAATACCTCCCGGCAAGTCGTTTGGGACACCAAGAAAGGCGTCACGACCATTCCGTCGCCGATCTACGTCAAGCCCTACCTTTACATGGCCACGGAAAAAGGCATCGCCTACTGCCTCGACGCCGCCACCGGCAAACAAATCTGGCAGGAACGCCTTCCGGGTTCCTATGCGGCGTCCCCCGTCTATGCCGACGGCCGCCTCTACTTCCTTTCGGAAACCGGCGAGACCACCGTGCTCGAACCCGGCTCCGCCTTCCGCATCCTCGCCCAAAACCCGCTCGGCGAACGCTGCCAGGCCTCCATGGCTGTCGCCAACGGCCGCTTCTTCATCCGCACCCGCGAGAACCTGTACGCCATCCGCAAGGGCGATTAACTTGCGCGACGCAATCGCCGATCGTCATTTTTTGCCGATCGGATTTGCGGGATCGGGGTGGCCTTTGGGGCGCGGCACGCTGGCGGGAATGAGGGCGTAGCGCCTTCGGTTTTGCCGCTGACCATGATGTGCAATCATGGGAATCTTTCGCTTGACACCGCGAGGGGACTCGTCAAAACTATCGCAATCTCATTCATTGAAGGTGAGGAGCGCTTGCCTTGCCAAAGCGGTGGCAAGGTTCCCGGGCAGGCAAGCCGACGAGTCTACGAAAAGGATTCACGATGAACCCCCTTATTCGGCTGACAGGGCTGGCGCTGGCGGCAAGCGCGGCGTTCGCGACCGGCTTCGCGCAAGACGCCAAAAAAGATCCGCCCCGAGAAGCCCCCAAAGCCGCGGCGAACGACAAATTGGTCTACCGGAATGTCACGCCCGAAAAGCTCGAGGCGATCCTCAAGGAACTCAACATCACCTACGACAAGGTGAAGGGCAAGGCCGAAGGCATCCAGTTTTACGACTTCGGCAAGAACGACTTCCGCATTCGGCTGCACAATTATCAGGGGAAAGACCTCTGGATCGACGCCCATTTCAGCGACAAGTTGACGCTGGACGAGGTCAACAAGTGGAACGTCCGGGCAAAATTCAGCCGGGCCGTGGTCCTCAAAGGGGACAAGGAAACGGTGTCTCTGGAAGCGCAACTCGACTGTCTGGGCGGCGTTTCCGACAGCATCATCAAGCAATTCATCGGTCGCTTTGACGGCGAACTGGTCCAGTTTTCCAAGTTCATTTCCAAGTGACTCGCGGCGGAGGATATCGCCATGAAGATTTCATTTGCGTCTCTGATCGTGGTCGCCGCGTTGGCGGGCCTGGCCCAAGCCCAGGAACCCAAGGTCATCACGCTATTGACTCCCGAGCAGACGGAGGAGTTCCTCAAGAAGCAGGGGATCGAGTTCAAAAAGATCGAGACCAAAACGCCCGGCACGTTCTTTTACGATTTTCAGCGGAAGTCGTTTAATGTACGCCTTTACAACTACGACGGCAAAGACCTGATGCTCGACGCGGTCTTCGCCCGGCTTCCGCTCGAACGGGTCAACGACTGGAACGTGAAGGCGAAATTCAGCCGAGCTTGTCTCAACCGCGACGCCAAGGGCGAATTTGCGACCCTGGAATCGAACCTCGATTTAATCGGCGGCGTCACCGAAGGGGGACTCAAGCAATATTTCGCCTCGTTCGACGAAGAACTTCGGCTGTTCGCCAAGTTCACGAGCGACACATCGACCGACGACCAACTGTACGCCCCGGTGACGAGCCAAAAAATCGAAGCCGTGCTCAAGAGCCTGAACATCGCGTACGAAAAGGCCGATCTCAAAAACGACGCGGGCTCGTTCTACGATTTCGAAGCGAGCAATTTCAAATTGCGGCTCGTGAATTTCGCCGGCAAGGATTTGATGATCGACGCGCACTTCAAAAAGATCCCGCTCGAAGACGTCAACCGCTGGAATCTCGAGAAGAAGTTCATCCGCGCCGTTTCGTATAGCGCGAAGGGCCAGGAATATTCCGCCTTGGAGGCCAACCTCGATTGCGAGATCGGCACGACCGACGGCATCCTTCGCAACTTCATCGTCGGTTTCCAGGAAGACGTCAAGCAGTTCGCGAAATACGTCCAGGGTAAGTAACGAGGGCGGTTTCATGCAGGATTGCGTGCTGGTCACGGGCGGAGCCGGGTTCATCGGCAGTTGCTTCATTCGCGATTGGCTGGCGGACGGGCGCGGGCCGATCGTCAATCTCGACAAACTGACGTATGCCGGCTGCCTCGACTCCCTGGCCGAGGCGCGCAACGATCCGCGGCACGTCTTCATCCACGGCGACATCTGCGACCCCGTGCTGCTGCGTTCTCTGCTGCAACAATATCAGCCGCGCGCCATCGTGCATTTCGCGGCGGAATCGCACGTCGATCGCTCGATCGACGGCCCCGACGCGTTCCTCCACACCAACATCACGGGCACGCACGAGCTCCTCAAGGCTTCGCTGATCTATTGGCGCGAGCATTCCGCCGAGGAGCGGCAGCGCTTCCGCTTTCTGTACGTGAACACCGACGAAATTTACGGATCGGCGGGGCCGGACGAGTTCTTCACGGAAGAAACGACCATCAAGCCGAATTCCCCCTACTCCGCAACCAAGGCGGCGGCGGGGCATTTGGTGCGGGCCTATCAACACACGTTCGGCATGCCGACGCTGAACACGTCGTGCTCCAACAACTACGGGCCTTATCAGTTTCCCGAGAAGATGTTGCCGCTGATGATTCTCAATGCGGCCGAGGGGCGGCCGCTGCCGGTGTACGGCGACGGTCAGCAGCAGCGCGATTGGTTGCACGTCGCGGATCATTGCAGCGGCATTCGACTCGTTCTGGACAAGGGCGTGCCCGGCGAGATGTACAACATCGGCGGCGAAGGACCGCGTTGCAATCTCGATGTCGTTCATCTCGTTTGCGACGCCCTGGATCAGATCGCGCCGCCCTTGGCGCAAGGACCGAGGCGTTCGCTCATTCAATACGTCACCGATCGCCCGGGGCACGACCGCCGCTACGCCATCGACGCCCGCAAGATTCGCGAGCGACTCGGCTGGCAGGCTCGGTACGATTTCCCGAACGGGCTCAAACAGACGATCGCCTGGTATCTGGAGAACGGCGAATGGCTGACGATCGCCCGCAACAAGTACGACCGGCAACGGCTAGGAGCGGGCAAGCCGAGCTGACGTTCCCGGGGACTGGACGTTGAAGACCCTCCTGACGCTCATCGAAAAGCCGGGCCACGTTTGCTATCGCTACCGGTCGGCCGCCTTCGCACCCGCTCTTCGCGATGCGGGATGGAATCTTGAGGCGGCAGCGCTTCCGCATGGAACGTTGGCGTTTGTGCGGCTGATGTCGCAGGTCTCGAAAGCGGATGCCGTCATGCTGCAGCGGCGGCTGCTGTCGTGGTGGCAAGTACGACTCCTACGCCGATGCGCCAAGAGACTGCTCTTCGATATCGATGATGCGGTTTTCTATCGCGACAACAATAGCCCCCGCGGCCATGAGAGCCGTCGTCGCCGGCAGCGCTTCGCGGCGACGTTGCAGCGTTGCGACGCCGTCTTGGCAGGCAACGATTTTCTCGTTGAGCAAGCTCGGCAATACGCGGCCGCCGCTAAAGTCCATCGCTTTCCGACGTGCGTCGATGCCGCGCTTTACCGACCTCAACCGACGGCGCGGAAAGGCGGAGCGATTCATCTCGTCTGGATCGGCAGCCGCAGCACCATGACTTCGCTCGCGGAAATTCAGCCCGGCCTGGCCGAGGCGAGTCGCCGTCTTCCCGGGCTCAAGTTGCGGGTCATCTGCGATGCGTTTCCGAAGCTGGCGGGCGTGACGGTCGAACCCGTTGTCTGGTCGGAGGCGACGGAAGCCGCGGAGATCGCCGGGGCGGATGTCGGCATCAGCCATCTCCCCGAGCATCCCTGGAGCCTGGGGAAATGCGGGCTCAAAGTTCTGCAATACATGGCGGCCGGCCTGCCCGTTATCGCCAACCGGTATGGCGTTCATGAAGGCATGATCGCGCCCGGCCCGAGCGGCGTTCTGGCAAGTTCGCCGAGCGAATGGGCGGCGGCGATCGAGCGGTTGGCCAACGATCCCGACTTGCGCGCCGTCATGGGCGCGGCCGGGCGACGCCAACTCGAATCCGAGTACGCGACCACAATCTGGGGCCCGCGTCTGGGCGAAATCTTGAATGCGCGGATTTAACGAGTCGCCACGCTTGCGAGCGTTTCCTTAGCCGCCTTGACCCCGCGACATTCTCGAACGGGCGCCGATTTCGGTTGAGTTTTGCGCTTCGCTGAACTACATTGGATTCGTGTAAGGATCGTTTCGTTTACGGGGTCGCTCGTCATGAAAAGGTTCATTCCGTTCCTGGTGTTGGCTGCAGCGTTGATGGCCTTGTCGGGGGGCGTCATCGGTCAAGAGAAAAAAGGCCGCCCCGGAACGAAGGCGACGCCGGAAGATTACCGTCGCCTCGCCGCCCTGCGGACGTACACGGGCAAAGTCAGCGTCGGCCCGAAGTCTGTGACCATCAAATTCGACGATAGCGCGTATATGGCCGACTTGAAGGCTGCGACCGCCCTGCCCATTGCGCAGCAGAAAATCGCCATGGCGAAAGTGGAGCAGAAATACTTGCCGTCGAAGTGGGCGCTCGGCAAAGAATTCGAACTGGATCTCAGCGATAAGTGCGCCCTACGCCGCAAAAATCTCCCCTTCGAATATGACGAAAAGGGCTTTCCCAAAGTCAGCAAAGTCGGCCCTGGCTCGGGCGGTTTGCCCGGCTATCCCGCGAAGATGGAAGACTTCGGCGCCGACGCGATCACCACGGTGACGTTCGGAGCCATGAAGGACGGTAAGCCGACCGTGGCCATGATTTACGTGGACAACAAATAGCCCCAAGACCGAATGATGTCCGCCCGGTCAAGATTCCGCGCCATCGCGTTTTAAGCCGTACGATTTGATTTTCCGGTCGAGAGTCGAGCGTTCGATCGCCAAGATCGCGGACGCTTGACTCTTGTTCCAGCCGGTGAATTCCAGCGTGTTCAGAATGTGCCGTTTTTCCATCTCTTCAATCGAAATCGCTTCATAGGACGCGGGCTCGTCGGGAACGCTGCCAGGAAGTTCGAGCGATGACAGCCAGATGTCGCTGGCGTCGAGCGTGGTGTTTTTCGAAAGCGCGACGGCTCGTTCCACCACATTGCGAAGTTCGCGGACGTTCCCAGGCCAGTTATATTGCTCCATTTTTTGCATCGCCGATGTGGTGAAGCCCTTCATCTTGCGGCCCGTTTCCCGCGCGAAGCGGGCG
>JBAXFO010000078.1:0-10900 GCA_037139885.1 Planctomycetota bacterium | reverse complement strand
CGCCAAGGACAAGTCCGAGAAGGCCAAGCCGTTCACGACCGTTCTCAATGTCTTTCCCGAAAACTGGAAAGCGGGCGACGGCATGATTCAACTTCTCAAAGGCGGCAATCCCAACCTGGCCACCCAGTGGGACTTCGACGATTTCGACGTCCGCCTTCAGTGGAAAGCCCACAAGAAAAGCTACAACAGCGGCTTCTACATCCGCTCCGGCAAAGGCGTCGGCGCCAATCAAATCAACCTGAATCAACCCGCCGTCGGCGAACTCATCAACACCGTTCCCGCTCTCAAGGGCAAAGGCGTCGGCGTCCCCGAACTTCACAAAGTCGGCGGTTCCGGCGAATGGAACGACTGGCGCGTTCTGGCCGTAGGCAAGAAAGCGACTTTCTGGGTGAACGGCAAACAAGCCTGGGAAGTCGACGAATTCGTCCCCGCCCGCGGCTTCCTCGGCCTGCAAGCCGAAGGAACCATCGACTTCCGCAACATGCGCATCAAAGAACTGGGCTACGAATTGTTCCGCGATCCCAAAGATTTGCAGGCCGATGGCTGGACCGCGAAAGACGGCATCCTCGCCGGCAGCGGCAAACTCGCGACGCCGAAATCGTATAAGAACTACACCCTGCGTCTCGAATATCGCGGCAACGGAGCTCTCGTCCTCGGCGACACGAAAATCCCCCTCCAGCAGGACGACTTCAAAACCCTGCTCCACCCCGACGATCAGTTCAACTATCTGCAAGTCGGCGTCGCCAACGGCGTCGGCAAGCTTTGGCTCAATACGCAGAATTTGAAAGGCGATGTGAAAGTCGCCGAAGGGCCGATCGCCGTAATCCCCACCGGCGCTCTCGAACTCCGCAACGTTCGCGTTCGGCCGCAATAGATGGTATGCCAAGCCCTGGGATGAGGGACACCGAATCCCAGGGATGAGAGTCGTCTTAGGTAACACGATGCATCCCTGGGATTCGGAGTACCTCATCCCAGGGCTTGAAACGCAATTAAAACCGCTTCACCGAATACGGCTCCGTCGACAGATGCGGCGTCTTGCCGCCGACCAATTCCGCGATCAACTTCCCCGTCGCCGGCGACATCGACAGACCGAGCATGTTATGCCCGGCCGCGATGAAGACGTTGCTCATCGTCGGACTGCGATCGACGATGGGCCGGCTATCCGGAGTCATCGGCCGCCAGCCGAACCATTCTTCCTGGACGGGATCGCAATACGGCTCGCGGAGGTACGTTGTCGCCCCTTTCTTCAGGGCGTCGAGGCGGCGGCGATTGAGCGTCGAGTCGTAGCCGGCGAATTCCATGGTCGAGCCGATCCGGTAGCCCGTTTCCATCGGCGTGATGGCCACGCGGTGCTCTTCGAAAATCATCGGATACTTCGGACAGATGCTCGGCCGCGGCATGGTGATCGAATAGCCTTTGCCCGGCTGAATCGGAATACGGCAACCGAGTTGACCCTCGAGCAGCGGCGTCCACGAACCGGTGGCGACAACGAACGCGTCGGCTTGGAGGTTTCCCTGATCGGTCGCGATGCCGACAGCCTTGCCGTTCCCGACGGCGAAGCCGGTCACTTTGCAATTTTCCCGAAGCGTGACGCCGCGGTCTTGGAGAATGCGCCGCCAAGAAGCCATCAAGCGATCGGGGCGCAGATGGGCGTCGATGCGGTAAAGAAAGCCGCCGGCCAAACCTGGCTTGAGCGCCGGTTCGAGGTCGTTGAGAGCGGCGCCGTCGAAGCGTTCGGCGCCCATGTTGAACGTCTCGGTGAGCACCCGGTCGGTGTGGGCGAAATGCTCCATCGCCTTGGCCGATTGCAGCACGAAGATAAGGCCATCGGTTTTCCATTCGCAAACCATCGGCTCGTCGCGCATCAGGTCGTCGTACAGGATGCGCGCGGAGTTGAGCATGGCGGCGATGCCGTGGCCCGACTCGAGCATGTCGCGGTTGTTGCAGCGGCGCGCGAAGCGCAGCAGCCAACTCCATAACCGCAGGTTGAAACGCGGCTTGATATAGAACGGCGAATCGGGCTTGAGCATGGACGACAGCGCATTGCGAATCGCTCCCGGCTTGGCCAGGGGCAGCACATGGCTGGGACTGACATACCCGCAGTTGCCATGCGAGCATTGTTTCCCAAAGACGCCTTGGTCGACGATGGTGACCTTCCAGCCATCGCGTGAGAGATAGTAAGAACAAGCCGCGCCGACGACGCCGCCGCCGACCACGACCACCTGTCGTTCGCCAGTCATCTTCGAATTCCCATCTGAAACGGATCCTCGGGATCGAGGATCAGGATTGCCTCGGACGAAACGTACGCGGAACCGGCGATGAGCGGAATAACGGCCTCGTCGGTCACGCGAAACGAACCTTCAAAGATGCTGCCGATGATGCTTTCCTGCCGCCAAATCTGGCCCTCTTTCAAGTGGCCGTCGGCGTGAAGGCACGCCAGCTTGGCGCTCGTTCCCGTACCGCACGGGGAGCGGTCGTAGGCCTTGCCAGGGCAGAGCACAAAGTTGCGGCTGTCGCACTGCGGGTTTTGCGGCGGGCCGAAGAGTTCGATGTGATCGATCTCCGCTCCATCCCGTCCCGTGACGCCCTGACGCCGCAAGGCTTGCCGAATTTTCCACGTGAAGGCCGTGAGTTGATCGACCTGGGAAAGCTCCAAACGCTGGCCATGCGCGCCGACGAGAAAGAACCAGTTGCCTCCCCAGGCGACATCGCCGACAACCACGCCATGGCCTTCCACCTCAACCGGCACGCGTGCCGCCAGGCGGTAGCTCGGCACGTTCTCGACCGTAACGCGATGGCCGCCGTCGTATTCGAAACCGACGACGCCCACGGTGGTTTCAAGGCGATGCTTGCCGGCGCCGATGCGCCCCAGATGGCCGAGCGTGACGGCGACGCCGATCGTGCCGTGCCCGCACATGCCGATCGTGCCGACGTTGTTGAAAAAGATGACGCCGGCCGCACACGCCCGATCGACCGGTTCGCACAACAGAGCGCCGACGATGACATCGGAACCCCGCGGCTCATTCACCACGGCGGAACGGAAATCGTCGTGCCGCGTGCGTAAGATGGCGGCGCGCTCGGCCATGCTGCCGGACCCGAGATCGGGACCGCCATGCAGCACTGTCCGCGTCGGCTCACCGCCGGTGTGCGTATCGAGAACAGAAATGCGGCGAAATGCAGGCACGGGCGTGTTCGCTTTTCTTCGGGAGGCGTCTGGGAACTTCTCCTGAAACGGACGGAACGACCATTGTAAGAATCGGAACGCCGTCTGGACGGGCAGCGTCTCGTTGGGTGGGCTATGCCATGAAGATGGCTTCCGAGCTCTATCAACTGAAGCGCGGCGAAAAATAACGAGCAGGTTCGCCGAGAGTTTCGCCGGCTCGCTCGCATCACGCTACAATACGTGCGATGACCATTTTAACTCTCAACGCTGGCTCCTCGAGCGTCAAGTTCGCCCTCTATCAACTGGGGAATCGCGAACAACGGAGTGCGTCGGGCATGATCGAGCGCATCGGTCTGCCCGATGGACGTTTCCGGGCCATGAACAATTCGGAAACTCTCGTCGACGAACCCGGCAGCTTCCCCGATCATGAGGCCGCCCTCGCGGTTTTGTTCGCATGGCTGCGAAGCATTTCGGGCGGCATCGCCATTTCGGCGATCGGCCATCGCGTGGTGCAAGGCGGCCCGCGCTTGACGCGTCCCGCGTTGGTGACCGCCCCAATTCTCACCGAATTGAAGTCGTTCATTCCCCTGGCGCCGAATCACCTTCCCGGCGCGATCGCGGCCATCGAAGCGGCGGAGCGGGCCTATCCGACTCTCCCGCAGGTCGTGTGTTTCGATACGGCGTTTCACAGCTCCATGCCGGCGATCGCTCAGCGTTTGCCGCTGCCTCGCGAATATTTCGACAAAGGCGTGCAGCGCTATGGTTTCCATGGCCTCTCTTACGAATATCTGGCTATGGAGTTAGCTCGAATCGCCCCGAGAGAAGTCGCGGGCCGCGTCGTGATTGCGCATCTGGGCAACGGCGCGAGCATGGCTGCGGTCCAGGGGGGCAAGGCCGTCGATACCACGATGGGCTTGACGCCTCTGGGCGGACTCGTGATGAGCACGCGCGCCGGCGATCTCGATCCGGGCGTCGTCCTTTATTTGCTTCGCGATGCGGGCCTGTCGGTCGATCAGGCGGAAGATCTGCTCGCGAAGAAATCGGGGTTACTCGGCGTTTCGGGCGTCAGTTCCGATATGAAAGACCTGCTGGAACGTCAGGCGGCCGATCCGCATGCCGCCGAAGCCGTCGAGATCTTTTGCCGGCAGGCCCGCAAATTCGCGGCCGCCATGACGGCGTCGCTCGGCGGCATCGATACGCTGATCTTCACGGGAGGCATCGGCGAACATGCGGCCGAGGTTCGTCAGCGCATCGCCGGCGGCCTTGGGTTTTTGGGCGTAACCCTCGACGCCGCTCGCAACGCCGCATCGGCGGAGGTGATTTCGAGCGACGCTTCGAAAGTCGTCGTCCGCGTGATGAAAACCAACGAAGAAGTGATGATCGCCCGCCAAACCCTGGCTTTGCTGCCCAGCTCGTAACCGGACTGTTGGAGCCGTTTATGGCCTTGCCGATTTTCTATCTCGTTCGCCACGGCGAAACCGCCTGGTCCCTATCGGGCCAACATACCGGCCTCTCGGACATTCCCCTCACGGCCAACGGCGAAAAGCACGCGGCCGCGCTCGCGGGACGTTTGCACGGCTTGAATCTCAAGGCCGTCTTCACGAGCCCGCTGCAGCGCGCCTCGAAGACCTGCGAGCTCGCCGGCTTCGGTTCGGCGATGCAGATCGATCCGGATCTCGTCGAATGGAACTACGGCGAATACGACGGCAAAACCTCGGCCGAGATTCGCGCCGCCCGCCCCGACTGGAGCCTCTTCCGCGACGGCTGCCCCGGCGGCGAGACGATCGATCAAGTCGTCGCCCGCGCCGACCGCGTCGTTCAAAAGATTCGCGCCACGCAAGGCGATTGCCTGGTCTTCACCAGCGGCCACATCAGCCGCGTCCTCTGCGTCCGCTGGCTCGGCTTGCCGGGCAATCTCGGCCGCTATTTCATGAACGGCACCGCGAGCGTCAGCATGCTCGGCTACGAACATACCCTCACGGAACCCGTCGTACGATTGTGGAACGAGAGCAGTCGCGGATGATATTCCGCGAAGTTCACCGTTTCTTCAACATCCCGCCTACCAACTCCGGTAAGTAGCGCACGGGCAACGTCCCATGGGCCAACGCCGCTTCGTGATAGCGCCCGAGCGAAAACTCATCTCCCATCTCATTCTGGAAGCGGCGCCGCAAGCGTTGGAACGCCACGCGGCCGACAAAGTATGTCGAGAGTTGACACGAACTTTGCTTGGCCCGAATGATCTTGAGAATCGCCTCGCCTTCCGATTGAAACGCACGATCCATGAGCAGCGTCAGCGCTTCTTGATCGGTCATGCCCAGGCAGTGCATGCGATGATCGAGGATCGCGTTGACGACGGCGCGGAGATACCACTTCAGTTGCATGAGCCGTAGGGCAGGATCGCCGCCGCCGAAGCCCTCGTCGAGCATCATCTGCTCGGTGTAGACCGCCCAGCCCTCGGCGAAGACGCCGGAATAAAGAATCTTTCGTATGAGAGACGAATTGCGGTTCGAATATTCGAGCTGGACGTAGTGCCCGGGAAACGCTTCGTGGATCGTCAAAATCTTGAGCATGTGCCGGTTGTACTCTTTCATGAAACTGCGGACGCGGCCCGCGTCCCATTCGCGCGGCGGCGGGCTGACGGCGTAGATGCTCGGCGCCTTCACGTCGAGCGGCGGAGCGGGATTCAGAAACGCGACCGAATTGCCGCGCTGAAACTCGGGCATCTCGATGATCTGGCAGCGGTCGGGTTCGGGGAGTTTGAGGATGTCTTTTGCCCGAATGAACTCCTTGATCGCGTCCGCCGTCGCCCGCGCCTCGGCGACAAGCTGATCGGGTTCCGCGTGCTCGTTCGAAAGCTGATCGAGCACGGCCCGGATCGTTTTGCGGCGTCCCTTTTCGTCATCGGCGGGGAGCGTCGTCTTCGGAAAGAGTTTGTGCCAAAACTGACGCGCGATCACGTACATCTCCGCTTCAACGCGATTCGCCTCCGCTTCGGCTTCCTGCAAAACCTCCTCGGCGGTGATGGCGGCATTGAGCTCCAGCTCCAATTTCTCGGCGAACTTCGCCTTGCCGAGCCGCCATTCGCCGTTCGCGCGCGGCAGCAATTCGCGTTCGAGCCACGTTTGGTAGGCCTCCAGCGAAGGCAGAATCTTCTGAATGGCGGGACGCAGGTCGCTAAGCTGCGGCGTTTCGCCGGCGACTTCATAGATGCCGCGTTCGAAGAAGGCGATGGCGCCGCGATTTTGCCGAATGGCGGTCTCGACGAGGACTTTCGGCGGCGCCTTGAGCGAACGCTTCGCCTCCTCGACGATGCGCGGAATCTGCCCAATCCGGCTCACGGCGTTTTTGATGTTGACGTGTTTCGGCTCCGTCGACTGCGTCAACAAGGCATACACGCTCTCGGTGATGTAATTGTTGTAAACGCGCGGGTCCTCGGCGAACGGGTCCGTCTTGGCCATCAACCAGAGCTCGCGCTCGAGATACTGCCGCCAGATTTCGAAGTCGATTTGACCGTCGCGCGACAGTTTGTCGTAGGCGATTTCGCGAGGCAACTCGTCGTGGGCGTTTTGCAGGCGGGCCTTGGTGCGGGCGTGCGCTTCGGGAGAAATGTCGTCGAGGCGATCGTCGAAGCGGTGATCGCCCGCACGCGTCGCTTCGAGAGGGCGGTTGCGAAATTCCTCGTCGAGAAAGACCTTGAAACGTGTAGCCAATTTTTGATCTTCCGCCTGAGCCCAAACCGGCGCGGCGCAGAACAGGCATCCGAAAACGAGCGCTGATCGCATAGGAACAGACCTCCTGACGTTTGACTTAAGACGGCGCCCGTGTTTTGGGTAGTGTGCGTCGCCCCTTGAGGATGAGGGCTTGCGGATTCTCAGCAAAGACCGCTCTTGATCTTTTCCGCGGCCACGTTATGGTCCTCCCCGATGCAGCGTACTTTCCGAGATGGGCGTTCATGCCGATCTGTCGCGGTTATTTGTTGGTGCTATTCCTCGCCGGCTGCGTGAGCACGGAACCCTCACGCTCCGGCGTCTCTTGGCAATCCTTCAAAGCCAACGACACCGGCCCCGACCGCGTCCTCTTCGATATCGCCCTCGTCCAGCGTCCCATCAACGATTCCTTTCTGAACACTGAACTGTGGGCGTCGGCCGACGAGATGATCTTGCCGGTCGATCTTCGCGAAAACCTCGAACTCAACGGCTTCCGCATTGGCCTCCTGGTTGGTTCGCCGCCCGAAAAGCTTGGCCAACTCTTGCAGTCGGATCGAAGCTGCATCGATCGGCGTGGCCGTTCGGTTCCTTCGGGAGTCTTGCTCGCGCAGAACTTGCGCGAATCGCCCGAGACCGTCGAGGCGCTTCTCCATCGCGACAAGGTTCAAGAGACCGTCTCGTTCGAACGCCCCCTTTTCGGGCTCGATCTGTTGCCCAACTTGAAACAGCAAACAGTTCGCCTGCGGATGACGCCGCGAATCGAAGCGGGCGTCAAGTCCATGAATTTCAAGCCGGTGCCGGAAGAGTCGAAATGGGCTCTCGAACTCAAGAGGCCGACGAAACTCCTCACCGATTTGGCGATGGAAATCAATCTGGCGCCGAATCAAATCCTCATCATCGGCGGCCGCCCGGAACGCGAAGGCTCAGTCGGCTATCTCACGTTCGTGGACGATCAAAGCGGCGAAACCTATCAACGCCTGCTCATCATCCGCCATCTCCGCTCGGCTGCACCGGCGCCGGAATCGGATTCGAGCGACATTCCCTATCCCGCCCTGGCGAGTCAAGCGGCGAAAAGCAGTCCGTGACTCGCGCTTGACCGAACCGCCCCTTTCTCTCCATAATAATCCTGTCGCTTCCCACCCACCGTCAGGAGCCCCCTTGATGTCACGGATCTTCGCAGCCCTCTTCGTCAGCGGAGCCTGCCTGGCTTTCGCCGGCGCTCAAGAAATCACCTCAGGTCTGGCCGTCGGCAAAGGCCCGACGCCGTTTCATCCGCTCAATGTCACCGGCGAATATGCCGGCCAAAAAAATTGCATCGTTTGCGATTACGGCGGCAGCCCCGTCGCCGGGGTCTTCGCTCGCAAAGACAGCGAAAGCCTCACCAAGCTGATCAAGCAACTCGACGCCGCCAGTTCCAAGGGCGTGAAGAGCTTCGTCATCTACCTGAGCGACGATGAAAACGCCCCGAAACATTTGAAAGCGTATGCCGACAAGAACGACATCAAGAACACCGTCCTCGCCGTCGACAACATCACCGGCCCCAAGGCCTGGGCGATCGCCAAGGACGCGGAAGTGACCGTGGTGCTTTACAATCGCCGCAAGGTCGAAGCGAACCATGTCTTCGGCGCCGGCAAGATCAACTCCCAGGGCGTCGAAGCCGTCCTCGCGGATCTGCCGAAGATTCTCGTCAAGAGCGCCGACACGAACGAGTAGCGTTCGGCGACGGAATTTTGCAAGAGCCGTCAGGGCGGATTTCGCCCTGACGGCTCATATCATTTCCCGTACGTGGCGTTTTTCTTGACGGTCGTCGCAGAATGGTTCGAATCGTTCGGCGCCGTGTCGTCAACTCTCTTCGAGGATCTTCCATGAGAATCCGTTTGCTGGCGGCGCTCGGCTTCTGCGGCGTGGCCGGGCTTTTTGCGTGGCAGTTTGCCCAGGCGCAGGCGCCTACCGCGGTTTCCGCCTTGAGTCCCGACCATCAGGCCATCGTCGAGGCGTCGAAGGCGTTCACCCAGGCGTTTCAAAAAGGCGACGCGAAAGCCTTGGCGGCGCACTGGACCGAGCAGGGCGAATATTCCGACGACCGCGGCGTCGAGCTGCGCGGCCGGGCCGCCCTCGAGAAGGCGTTCGCGGCCGTTCTCAAGGCGGCGCCGAAAGGACCGGTCGACGTGCAGATCGAATCGATCCGCTTTCCGTCGAAAGACACCGCCATCGAAGAAGGGATTTTGCGGCGCGGCAGCGATGGTCCGGAATTGCCCTCGTCGACGTTTTACCGAGTCTGGCACGTTCGTGAAGCCGGCCAGTGGCGCGTCGCCGCGGCGCGCGAATGGGGCGCGGGCCGCGATCGCATGGAAGATCTCGCCTGGCTTGTCGGCGTCTGGAAGGGCGTCGCCAAGGAGAAAGAGATGACGCTGACATTTTCCTGGGACAAGACGAAACCTTTCATGACCGGCCAGTTCGCGACCAAGGCGAAGGATAAAGTCGTCGCCTCCGGCCAGATCAAGATCGCCTTCGACGCCGGCAAAAACCTCATCCGTTCCTGGAGCTTCGACGATGACGGCGGCCACGGCCAGGCCATGTGGGTGCGCGACGGCAATCGCTGGGTGATGGATTCCCGCGGCGCTCTCACGGATGGGACTTCGACCGCGGCCCTGAACATCTTGACTCGTCTTGGACCGAACGAAATTCTTTGGCGCTCGATCGATCGCGTCATCGGCGGTGCGGCCGCGCCCGACACCTTGCCGATCAAACTGATCCGCAGCGTTCCGCAGCCCTGATGTCGTCTCCACCAATTCACCATTAAGGACGCTTTCCCATGAAACGATGCCTCTTTTTCGTCGCAGCCGGAGCGCTCGTCAGCCTCATCGCGGCTCATGCCGATGGCCGTGGTTTCGGCGGCTTCAGCGGCGGCAGTTATCGTTCGGGCGATTTCCGTACCGGCGGCAGCTTCGACACCGGCTATCGCAGCGGCGATTTCGCCTCCTCGCATAGTTACAATTCCTACTCCGGCGACCGCGGCGGTTATGCCGGCAGCAGCTCCTACGACCATTCTTACACCGGCTCGCGCGGCTACACGTACAACACCGAGGGCGAACGCGGCGCGGCCGTGAGCCCCTGGGGCGGCGCCGCGGCTGGCGGGAGCCGCGACACCTCCATCAACGGCCCCGATGGCCGCAGCTATTCCAGCTCCCGCGAAGGGGGATTCGCCGCCGGGCCTTATGGACGCGCCGTCGGCGGCGGCGAACGTTCGGTTTCGGCGACCGGCGTCAACGGAGCCTGGAACGGACACATGTCGACCGATTTCGGCCTGTCGCACTATTCCTCGTTCAATACCGTCAGCGGCCATTCGACCGCCTATTGGTCGAGCGGCGCCATGACGAATCAGGCGACGTTCGTCCGCAATAATTTCGGCTACTACAATGCCTTTCGCCCCAACTGGTATGTCGGCCACCCCGGAGCTTGGGTCGCGGCGGGTTGGGATGCGGGGGTCGCCTGGAGCGCTGTGCCGTGGGCGACGTTGGCGACGACTTACGCCTTCGCCAGCCCGCCGATCTATTACGACTTCGGAAACACGATCGTGTATCAAGACAACAACGTTTACCAGGACGGCCAGGAAATCGCCACCGCTCCGCAATATGCGCAGCAGGCGACGACGCTGGCCGTGCAAGGCCAACAAGCCGCCCCGCCGCCGCAACAACAGTGGACTCCGCTGGGCGTCTTCGCTCTGGCCCAGGGATCCGACAAGTCGTCGAACAACCTCTTCCAGATCGCCCTCAACAGCGACGGCGTCGTCCGAGGCAATTACTACGACGGCCTGATGGACACCACGACCCCCATCTATGGCTCCCTCGACAAGAAGACGCAACGCCTCGCCTGGACCATCGGCAAAAAGAACGACCGCGTCTTCGACACGGGCCTCTACAACCTGACCAAGAGCGAAGCCCCCGTTCTGGTGCATTTTGGCGACGCCCGCACCGTGCAAATGTTGCTCGTTCGCGTCGATCAAAATCAGCAACAACAGCAGCAGCAG
>JBAXFO010000077.1:0-10974 GCA_037139885.1 Planctomycetota bacterium | reverse complement strand
GTTCGATTCAGGTTTGGATCACTTTGATGCCTTCCGGCGAAATCGCACGCGGGTGGAGAGAAACGCGGAAAAGATCGAGAACGCTGCGGTAGCAAGCCGACCCTACCTCACGCTCGATTTTCTGATAAAGGGCAAACCGCTCCAATAAAGAATCCCACACGCGATCGTGCGTCACCCAAGCCGACCTCTTGGGGGTCGAATGAGCCCGACGCCGCCCCCGCCCCGTCGACCCCCAAGGGGTCGGCTTGGATCACACGCTCGCGGCCGTTCGATTCAGGTTTGGATCACTTTGATGCCTTCCGGCGAAATCGCACGCGGGTGTATAGAATCTCTCGATGAACTTTCGCTTTGAACTTCTCGGCAACGATGGCGGCGCACGCCGCGGCCGTCTGCATACCGCCCATGGCGACGTCGAAACCCCCGCATTCATGGCGGTCGGGACACAAGCCACCGTCAAAGGCCTGATGCCCGAACAGCTGCTGCAAGTCGGCACGCAGGTCGTTCTGGGCAATACCTATCACCTCGCCTTACGGCCCGGAGCCGACGTCATCGCTCAGCTGGGCGGCCTTCATCGCTTCATGAACTGGAATCGCCCGATTCTTACCGATAGCGGCGGCTTTCAAATCTTCAGTCTGGCGAGCAATCTGAAAATCGACGATCACTCCGCCGTCTTCCGCTCGCATATCGACGGCGCCTTGTTCGACCTCACTCCCGAGGAAGCGGTCCGCATTCAGCAACAGCTCGGTTCCGATATCGCGATGTGCCTGGATGAATGCCCGCCGTTCGACGCCGACCCGCAGCAATTTCGGGCCGCGGTCGAACGCACGCTCAAGTGGGCCGCTCGCTGCCGGGCCGTGCACAATCGGCCCGACCAGGCTCTGTTCGCCATCGTGCAAGGGGGGCTCGATCTCGATTTACGCCGGCATTGCGCGGAAACGCTCGTGGCGCTCGATTTTCCCGGCTACGCTCTGGGCGGCTTCAGCGTCGGCGAAACGACGCTCCAGATGACCGCCGCCCTCGGCCCCACGGCTGCGTTGTTGCCGACGCACAAACCGCGTTATCTCATGGGCGTGGGACGGCCGGAAGACCTGCTCCTGGCGGTCGAACGCGGCATCGACATGTTCGACTGCGTCTTGCCGACGCGGAACGGCCGCAACGCCACCGCGTTCACGAATCGCGGCACGGTGAAGCTGCGGAACGCGGCTTTCAAGCGAGATTCGGAGCCTTTGGAGTCCGATTGCGAGTGTCCCGCCTGCAAAAATTATAGCCGGGGCTATCTGCATCACCTGTTTCAGGCGGAAGAGATGCTCGGCCCGATTTTGCTCTCGCTGCACAATCTGGCGTATTACAACCGTCTGATGAGCCGGATTCGCGACGCCATCGACGCCCATCGCTTCCCGGCCTTGCGCGACGAATGCCTGGCTGGATGGCGGCGCGATTAGCGGTTGCGTAAGGCGTTGAGGCAAGTCCCTTGCGGGTCTACCTTGCCCTAATGGGAGCGTTTTTTTAGGATAGTCCCTTTGATGTTGCTTTCGGTTAAGGAAGATCCGCATGCTGCCCGCGCTGATTCTGTTCGCTCAAGAGGTTGCTCAGGACGTCGCCAAAGACGGCGGCGGGCCGCCGCAGTGGACGAGCATGCTGCCCATTTTCATTTTGATGGGCGCCTTCTTCCTGTTGGTCATCCTGCCCGCCCAACGCAAAGAAAAGAAGCAGCGTGAAGCGATCATGACCACCCTCAAGAAAAACGATGAGGTGCTCACTTCGAGCGGCATCATCGGCGTGGTGCAAAACCTACGCGAGGGCGAAGACGAAGTCACCATCAAGATCGACGAAAACTGCAAGGTGCGGATGAGGAAGACGAGCATCGTGCAGATTTTGAAGGCGAAGGACGAAACGCCGGCGAAGTAAGCCCGTAGGTGATCATCGCCCGGCCCCGGCGACTCCAAAAACCGTCAAAAATTTGGGACAAGAACCCCGACCCGTGCCAAGGATGCCTGACACGCCATGAAATCCTTCTTCTGGAAATTCGTTATTTGCCTCGCTCCGTGCGTGGCCGCCGCCATCATCACCGGCATTGCCGTCACCAAGTTCCAGAGGGGCGAAACCGGAGGCCTGGCGATCAAGCTGGGCACCGACCTTTCCGGCGGCACGAATCTCGTTTACGAGATCGATCTGCCCCGCACCCGCGACGCCAAAGATGGCGGCTTCGATCCGGCTCGCGACATCAATATCCTCGCCGAAGCCCTCAAACGCCGCATCGATCCCAACGATCTTTACAACATCATCATCCGCCCCGCCGGCGGCGAAGGCCGCGTCGAAATCATTCTCCCCACCGGCGGCACTCAGCGTGCTCAAAAAGCCGAAGCCGCCTGGGCCAAGCTCCTCGACGAAGTGAAGAACGACCTCAAAAAGAACGGCATCAACGCCGCTCTCGACATTCCCCGCGGCAAGGTCTTCGAACTCGCCGATCAGATTCAAATTCTGCAATCGACCGACAAATGGGAGAACAAACTCTTCCGCGACGCTCCCGCGCCAAAAGACACGAAGGCGGAAGCCAAGGTCGATGCGAAGGATGCGAAAGATCCCAAAGTCGCCAAGGACGCGAATCCGGGCGAAGCGGCGTGGAAACGTCTCAAGAATGAAGCCGTCGAATATTGGGCCGGCCTTGAGCCGTATCGCAAGGACATGTCGTCGCTCGACAATCAACCGAACCGCCTCAAGGCGTTGTCCGAATTCATCGTCACCAAACTGGCCAACAACCCGAGCGAAGAAGGCACGACCGAAAAAGTCGTCGACGCCTGGATCAAGAAGCAAGCGTGGAACGAATTGCTCGTCCGCATCGAGAGCAAATGGAAGGGTCTCGGCCTGAAAGACTACGACGCCGAGATGAAGCAGATCGAACCCGACAGCTTCGAACAGCTCATCGGTTTCGTGCAGTCGCGCGGCGTTCTGGAAGCTCAGGCGGGGCTTGCCGTCATCGAACCGCTCGTCGGCAGCGATATCGTCTTCAACGACGACATCACCCCGACCCGCAAGGAAATCGAAGAGTTCGTGCAAGAAAACTACGGCGAATCGGCCGCGTCGATCCTCAAAAAGATCGAGAAGCAAACCGACAAGGAAGGCCGTGGCCGTGACCTGTCGATGGAAGAAGTGCAGCGCCTCAAGGACTTGATCGCCAAAGTCGGCTCGCTCGAATTCCGCATTTTGGCGAATTCCGAAGACGACAAGCAAGGCATCGCCGCCGCCAAGGCCCTCATGAATCTCGACAACACCGCCGTGCAGGAGAAGATCAAGAAGGCTCAGGAAACCGGCGCTCCGCCCCCGGCTCCCGATGAACCCTTCACCATCTCGCTGCCCAACAACAACAAGAGCATCGTGAAGTACGAATGGGTCGAGCTCGGCCCGCAAGAACGCAAATCGCTCAACCTCGATAACGCCTCCAAGAACGATCCGGACCCCCGCGTCAGCCATCGCTGGAAGGAAGCGTTCTTCAAATCGAAGAGCGATAAGGCCTTCAACATCACCGACGTTCCCGGCGGCAACAAGAACATCCTTCAGGGCGCCCTCTTCTATCGCCGCGAATCGAAGAACCGGAACCTTCCCGAAGATGAACGCCGTAAGAAAGACGTCGAGTACTTCATTCTGACGCGAACGCCGGAATACGACCCGGCCGACACCAGCAAGCAGACCTCGAAGATCAGCGGCGACTTCCTCACCAACGCGATGTCGTCGATGGACGGCGTCAGCCCCGCCGTGCACTTCACGTTCAACAACGAAGGCGGCCGACTGTTCGGCAACATCACCCGCAAGAACGTTCCCTCGGGAACGGGCGGCGAAGATTCGCAAATCAAACGCTTCCTGGCCATCATCCTCGACGATCAGGTGGCCTCGGCCCCGAGCATCAATTCGGTCATCACGACCAACGGCCAAATCAGCGGCAACTTCACCCGCAAGGAAGTCGACAATCTCGTCAACATCCTCCGCGCCGGCCGCCTCCCCGCGACCTTGAAGCCGCAACCCGTGAGCGAAACGACCATGGGGGCGACTCTCGGCGCCGACACCATCGAAAAGGGCGTCCTCGCCGTCTTGCTCGCGTTCATGGCTGTGCTCGTCTTTATGTGCATCTACTATCGCCTGCCTGGCGTGGTCGCGAGCATCGCCCTTTTGGCGAACTTGCTGCTCACGGTCGGCTTCATGATCGGCGTGCAGGCGACGTTCACTCTGCCCGGGCTTGCGGGGCTCGTCCTCATGCTCGGCATGGCGGTCGACGCCAACGTGCTTATTTACGAGCGTCTTCGCGAAGAACGCGAACGCGGCGCCGCCTTGCCCGTCGCCTTGCGAAACGCTTATGGCCGAGCTTTGCCGACGATTATCGACACCCACTTGAGTTCGATCTTCACGGCGATCGTGCTTTATGTCGTCGGCAACGATCAGCTCAAGGGCTTCGGCGTGTCGCTCACCGCCGGCCTCGTCATCAGCCTCTTCACCAGCTTGTACATGACACACGTCATTTTCGATTGGTTGCTCGCGAAGGGAATCTTCACCGATTTCCATCCGATGAAGCTTTTCGCCAAGCCCAACTTCGACTTCATGAGCATTCGCCATGCGATGTTCACCGGCACGCTCATCACCGCCATCGCCGGCATGGTGTTGTTCATCTATCGTTTGCCCGACGATCTCAACATCGACTTCATCGGCGGCACCGCATACAGCGGACAATTGACTCAGGCTGTCAAGATCGAAGAACTCCGCAAATACTTCGACGAGAATCACCAGAGCGACTACCTCAAGCTTGAAGGAGCCGGCGTCAGCGAAGAACAGGGCTTCGAGGGAACGCGTTATCTCGTCAAATTCAAGGGCGAGGACAAGGGACACGTGATCGTGCTCGCCAACAAGATCGAAGGCGATTCGCCCGCGGCCCGGGTCGAAGCCGTCAAACGGCGTGTCACCCAGTTCCCGGATGTTTCGATCGAGCAGAGTTTTCCGAGCGCCCTGGGAGCGAAGTACGAAGCGAACAAAACGCCCCACTTCACCGTCCGCACCTCGGAAAAGGAAACCGAAATCGTGCAAACGGTGCTCGACCGCTTGTTACGGCAAGCCGACGGCACGCCGCTGCTCAAGAAGGTTTACCTGAAGGCCGATCCGCTGACGACTCGCGAAACCCGTCTGCGGTTCTCCGACGACAAGGCGGGCACGGTCCCCGACGTCGCCTCACCCAGCTTCGTCAAGGCGCTCTTCTTCCGAGAGCTTCTTTCGCAGTTCAAGATCGATCCCAAGGACAAAAAGGAATTGCCGGTCATTTTCGAAGTGACGGGCGAAGGCTCGGCGGCTCCCGATGGCCGCTATCCGATTCTGCGTGTCCGCTTCGATTCCGAATTGAAGCCCGAGCAGAAGGAAAAAGTCGAGGCGGCGTTGACGAAACTGGTGAGCGAATTCGAAGCTCGCCCGCAACCGGAACGCCTGGAAAACTTCGATAGCCAGCTCGCCAACGAAACCCGCTACCGCGCCATGTGGGCCATCCTCGCCAGTTGGGCCGCCATCCTCGTCTACCTCTGGTTCCGCTTCGGCAACTGGACGTTCGGCCTGGCCGCCGTCATCTGCCTGGTGCACGATCTGTTCCTGACGCTCGGCGTGATCGCCGCGTGCCATTATGTCGCTGGCACCTTCCTGGGCAACATGTTCGGGCTGGACGATTTCAAGATCGACTTACCCTCCGTGGCCGCCCTCCTCACACTGGTCGGTTATTCGGTGAACGACACCATCGTCGTCTTCGACCGCATCCGCGAAGTTCGCGGCAAGAACCCCGACCTCACCGAAAAAATGATCAACGATTCGGTGAACCAGACCTTGAGCCGCACCGTGCTCGCGAGCTTGACGACCTGGCTCGTGGTCTTCGTGCTCTACGTCTTCGGCGGCCCCGGCGTCCATCTCTTCGCCTTCGTCATGGTCGTCGGCGTCATCGTCGGTACGTACAGCTCGATCTACATCGCCAGCCCGCTGCTCCTGATGCTCGGCGAAGGCCACAAGGAAACCGCCGTCAACAAGGGCCCCGGCAAAACCCCGCAAATCCAGGGAAGCCCGGCATAGTCTCGCGGCCGTCGCCGTTCGCTTCTGAGCTTCCAGCGATTCGTAATGAATCGCTGGAAGCTTTTTTTGTCCCGCTCGCACTCTGAGAATGAACGCGCGTCCGACGCGCTCGCACGTGATGCGCGTCGTTCCACCCGCAATTCGGGCAAGACACCGCGCACATCTCCTCTCAAAATCGCCCGAAGTCCTTTCCCCTATTTCACCTACTTCTCATTTATTTCTCACCATTCGGGAACTAAATTGGCCGATTTTGCGTCGAATTGCGGTTATGAGCAAAATGCCAAAAACGCAGGGGGCATCGATCGGGTAGCAGGGGCAAGCTCGGCAGAATTCAGTTGACAGATACCCTCTCGTGGCCGCATGATAGGTTGATGAAGGCGACACGTCGTTCGTTTGAGATTTTCGTCCTTCTTCAGGCTCGGCGTCTTTGTGTTTCGAACATGTGTTAAACAGAGCGATTAATCGGCCGGCGAGGCGCCGGTCTCATTTTCCGTTTACTAACCTGGGATTGAGCATCATGGAATTCGTCGCGTCGCGGTGGGGCCAAGGGATCGGCAAGCTTCTGATTTGCTTGTTGCTGACGACGGTCGTTGCAGGCGTCTTTTTCAGCGTCGCGCCGCAAACGGCCGTGGCGCAAGACCAAGCTCCCGATGAGGCTCCCAAAGAAGTCAAGGGACCCGTCAATCCGATCGTTCACTTCATCGTCTCGATCGGTCTGGTGTTCGGCATCATCTTCTTGGCTCTCTCGATCGGCACGGTGGCGCTGATCATTATTCTGTTCATGGATTTGCGCATGGGAGACGCGATCTCCCCCGTCTTCGTCGATGAATTCACGAACATGGTCAACAAACGGCAATTCAAGCAGGCCTACGAACTGGCCAAGACCGACACATCGTATCTGTCGCGCGTGTTGTCGGCCGGCATGGGTCGGCTCCAATACGGCATCGAAGACGCCCGCGAAGCGATGTTCTCCCAGGGCGAACTGATCCGGTCGGGCAAGGACGCAATGATTTCGTACCTGTCGGCCGTCGGCACGCTGGGGCCGCTTCTGGGGTTGGTCGGTACGGTGTCGGGTATGATCGGCGCCTTCCGCAAACTCGGCTCGAGCGCCAAAGCTCCCGACGCCAGCGAATTGGCCGGCGAAATTTCACATGCCCTGGTCGTGACGTTGGTCGGCGTGGCCATTTCGTGCCCTGCCATTTTCTTCTTCACGTTCTTCAAGAACCGCCTGGGCGCCATCTCGCACAGCGTGACGACCTTGGCCGACGATCTGCTGACGCAGATGTACCATAACTCGAAGAAGCCCGCTGGCGCTCCCGCGGCCGCCGGTTCGCAAGCGGTCACCGCGCGCAGCTAATAAGCAAGGTTCCGCCGCGATGGCGGAACTTTCCTGTCTCGGTTGGCGTCGAAGGGGTGCGGTTCACATCTTGCCGGAGGATTCGCCATGTCAGGAAATGTCGGCGGAGAGGGATGCGATGTCAACCTCACCCCACTGCTGGATCTCGTGCTTCAGCTGATCATGTTTTTCATGATCACCGTGAACTTCGTGCGCGTCGATCAGTTCGACGACGCCATCCATCTCCCCGTATCGACGAACGCGACGCCGCTCGACAACACGGCCGACGAATACATCTTTCTGAATCTCGACGGCGAAGGCAAATTGGTCGGTTCGCTGGCCAACTTCACGCTCGATACTCCCGGCAAACTGCGAACGCACCTGTTCCGCGAAAAGCAAGATCTCGAACGCATCGCGTCCAAGAAGGGGCTGCCGGGGCCGACGAAGGTCGTGGTGGTTTTGCGGGCCGATCAAAATGTGCGTTATTCGAAGGTCTGGGAAGTGCTCGAATCGTGTAAGAACGCCACATTCATTCACTGGCAGCTGCGGGTGATGACGAAGGCGGCGTGATGGGTTCGAGGCGGGGTGGGGTCAAGCAAGGAGACGCGATGAACCGGCCAAACCGACACGACAACCGCGAAGCCGCCGGCGTGAATCTCGGCGCCATCATCACGCCCATGCTCGATATGTCGTTTCAGATCCTGGCGTTTTTCATCATGACGTACCACCCTTCCGGCTTCGAGGGTCATGTCAACGGCAACCTGACGCCGCCCGCGCCGCGGATCAACGACGGCAACACCCAAGTCGACGTCAAGCTGCTTAAAGAAGCAGCTCCCGAGATGGACGAAGCCGTTCAGGTGGTCGTCAAGGCGATTCCGCGGGGCGTGATCGAACGAAGCCGAAGCGATGGTCAGCCGTCGCAGATCTATGTGAAGAAGACCGAGGACGCCGAGCTGGCCCTGGTCGGCGATACCGACGAGCCGCTCGCGGAAAGCCTGCGGAAGCTGACCAGGCGGTTGCGTTCGATGCAGCGGGACGAACCGGGCCGCGGAATGGTTCGGCTCGAATGCCAGGCGGATCTCAAGCACCGTTATGTGATGGAAATTTACGACGTGTGCAAGGGAGCCGGGTTTCAGAGCGTTTCGTTCGTTGCTCCGGGACGATCGAAAAACTGATTGCAGGAAGGCCAACCTCGCCGAGGTTGACGGTTGCGAGATTTTCGAGGAAGCGATGAGCCAGCATAGCCGACATAAAGACGATGGCGCCCAAGGGGTCAACCTGGGGGCGATCATCACCCCCATGCTCGACATGTCGTTCCAGATTTTGTCGTTCTTCATCATGACCTACCATCCCTCGGCGCTCGAGGGACACATCAACGGCAACCTGGTGCCTCCCGCCAATCCGTTGATCAAAGGCAAAGAAAAGAACACGCCGACCGATCAGCCCCTATTGGCCGACAGCGATCCCGATCTCGAAGACACGCTCAGCGTGATTGTGAAAGCGATTCCCAAGGGGGGCATGGAGCGTGGGCGAAGCGATGGTCAGCCGGCCCAGATGTACATCAAGAAAAAAGAAGACACGGACCTGACCCTGGTCGCGGATACCGACGAAACGATCCCCGATAGTTACAAGAAGCTGAAGGCTCGCCTGAAAGCGAGCATCGGCGGCGGCACGATGCAAAACAACATCCGCCTCGATTGCCAGGGAGATTTGAAGCACAAGTACGTTATGGAACTCTATGACGTGTGCAAAGGTTCAGGATTCAAGAACGTGTCGTTCGTCGCGCCTGTGGCGGGGCAGAAGAAAGAGTGAGCGGGAAACTCTTGGCCGGTACAATGATGATGTGCAGGGTTGAACAGAAGATAAGTTTGCCAAAACGCAACGAACGTGGAACTCTTTTCGCCGTTTTGGCGTCTCAGGGGCAGTCGTGAGAAGGAATTTCCAAGGCTGGCTGTGCATTGTCGGTGTGTGGGCGTTGTCGTTTTTTGGTTCCCTGGCCATGGCCCAGGATGAACCGGAGCCTGCGAAGGACAATGCCGCCAACGACATGTTCTGGTTCAACAAAGATCGCTCCCAGGCGGCCGCAGCCTCACAGATCATCGGTGTGGGGGACGATCCCCTGGCGGCTTTGATTCTTCGCACGGCCGGTTTGCAGTATGTGATCTGGGATGAGGTGGGCTTCGGTCAGTTGTTCGCCCCGGAGTTGTCGCAGAGCTTTCTGCGTGACATTCGCGATGGGCGCCCGCTGCCGAATCTCGAATCGTTGCGATTGCAGAATATTCCGCCGGCCGATTTGGCGTTTGTGAAGGCGTATTCCGAGGCGCTCGTCAATTCTTTCGAAACGCCCTTGGACGCGTTCAAGAAAAGCGCCGAAGAGAACCGCACGGTGACCCATGCTCACCTGATGAGTTCTCCCGCCCGCTACCGCGGTAAGGTGATTCCGATCACGGGCCGCATGGTTCGCCTTCGCCGGGAAGAACCGACGCATGCCGCCAAGGAGCGCGGGGTCAAAGGGGTCTATGTCGCTTGGGTGTTTGGCGCGACCAAACACGCGAATCCCTTCTGCTTGCAGTTCCCCATCCTGCCGCCGGGGTTGGAGCCGAGCGAGCAGATGAACGAGGAAGTCACCTTCTACGGCTACTTCCTGGCGACGTACAAATATGAAGGGGCGAAAGACCGCAACGATGTGCCGCGAATCTTGACGACGCCGTTGTTGGTCGGGCCGACGATCATTCCGCTTCGCAAGGCGGCCGTGCCCGTCGAAGCCGAAACGCCGATGGCGCTGATCATCCTCGGGCTGGCGGTGAGCTTTCTGTTGTTTTTGTCGGTGGTGTTCTTTTTGATGTTCATCTGGTTTCAGCGCGGCGATCGCAAGGTGTTCAACACGCTCGATCAGATTAAGCTGAAGCATATGCCCAGCTTGTTCGAAGATGACACCAAAGGGACGCCGGCCAACCCCGCTCCCTCCCAGCTGATCATGAACGGGTTGCCCCCCACGAAATTGCCGGAAGCCCGGCCTATCGATCCGGAGAGAAATTAGCGGCGAAAGACCGAGGTCTTGGTTTTTTGCTTGTTCCTGGTAAAGGTTTCGTTTATTTTCAGTTATTGACGATGTTATCGATCGTAACGCGTCGTTGAGAGGAAACATTCATGGCGGCGAACAACAACAAGCCGGCGGCGGCAGCCAAGGGCGCCAAGCCCAAGGGCTCCGCTCCTGTGGTTCAGTTCCACGAACTCGATGGAACCGATTACAATCAAAACATGCGTCGGCTCGCTCCGGCGGGTGTGATGAGCGTGGTTTTCCACCTCGTGCTGCTCGGTTTGTGCGCCATTTTGGCTCCGCGCGGCATTCAGGCGGTCGAAACCGAAGTGAAGGACACGACCCCGATCGCCACCGAGTCGCAGGAAGAGGTTCGCAAGGACCCGCTGCTGACCACCGATGTCGATCCCGCCGCCACGGAATTCGACACGGATATCAACTACAACGTCGATCGCCGGGCCGAAGTTTCGGTTCCCGGAACGGTGAACGTGAATGAAGCGGTCGGCATCAT
>JBAXFO010000076.1:0-10975 GCA_037139885.1 Planctomycetota bacterium | reverse complement strand
GAATTGAAAGTCATTCCCTTGCCGACGTTTTTGCGGTCGTATTGGTCGTGGCGCACGCTTTTAGTCGTGGTCGTGCTCGTGATGGCCGTCGTGTTGCCGTTCATCGATATCGTGCGTTACAGCTTGGTCGAACGCGTCGATCCGAGCGGCCTGGGCATGATCTTCGGCGTCCGCTTCCATCTGCTCGCGATCGTCGGCTACGCCCTCGAACTCTGGCTCGCCAACCGCAAACAAAAACGCCTCCCGCTCCCCGAAGCAACCTTCCGCATTTAAGGTCCCCCCAAGCCCTGGGATGAGGTACTCCGAATCCCAGGGATCCGACTCGTCGCCATGGCGGGAATGAGGAAAGATGCGAGAGCGCAAGACCCGAGTACGATGACGAGTAGGAAAAAACCAGAGTACGATTGCGAGTGCGAGTACGATTAGGAAAACGCGATTTTCGAGCGGTTTCGCGTTCGAACGCAAATTTTCGTACTCATCATCTTAATCGCAATCGTACTCGAGTTTGTTCCTACTCATCCTCCTACTCCTCATCGTACTCAAGGATTTCGCACCCCAAATTGCTATCCCGAGCCAACAAGGCCCATCCCTGGGATTCGGAGTACCTCATCCCAGGGCTTGAAAACATCACTCCGCCGCGGCGGCGGCTTGCTTGCCGCGGCGACCGGTGGGGGCGGGCGTCGGCGCCGGGGCTTCTTCGCTCTTGCCGTTCGCTTCGGGTTTCACGACGGCGGGCATCTTCTTCTCGAGCACCTTCTTGGTGATCTCTTCGACGAGAGCAGGGTTGTCGCGCAAGAATTGCTTCGCGTTCTCGCGTCCCTGGCCGAGGCGGGTTTCGCCGTAATTGATCCAGGCGCCGCTCTTGTCGATGATCTTTTCTTCGATGCCCAAATCGAGCAAATCGCCTTCGCGGGAAATGCCGTTGGTGTGCATCAGGTCGACTTCCGCCTGACGGAAGGGGGGAGCGATCTTGTTCTTGACGATCTTCACCTTCACGCGCGAACCGACGGCGTCTTCCCCTTCTTTGATCGTGTTGATCTTGCGGACATCGATACGCACGCTGGCGTAGAACTTGAGCGCCAGCCCGCCCGAGGTCGTTTCGGGGCTGCCGAACATGACGCCGATCTTTTGACGCAATTGATTGATGAAGATGATGCAGGTCTTCGTCTTGTTGATCGTCGGGTTCAAAATGCGGAGCGCCTGGCTCATGAGCCGGGCTTGCAGGCCGACGTGCGAATCGCCGATTTCGCCTTCGACTTCGTTGCGCGGCACCAGGGCCGCCACCGAATCGATGACGATGATGTCGACCGCGTTCGACTTCACCAGCATTTCGGCGATCTTCAGCGCCTCTTCGCCATGGGACGGCTGGCTGACGAGCAAGCTTTCCAGATCGACGCCGATCCGCTTCGCCCACATCGGATCGAGCGCGTGTTCCGCGTCGATAAACGCCGCCACGCCCCCGGCTTTCTGTGCCTGAGCGATGGCGTGCAGGGCGATGGTCGTTTTGCCCGAGGCTTCCGGGCCGAAGATTTCGATGATGCGTCCGCGCGGCAAACCCCGGCCGCCGAGCGCCAGGTCGATGCTCAAAGCGCCGGTCGAGATCCCTTCAATGTCGTGGAGCGAGTTCTCACCCAGTTGCATGATGGCGCCTTTGCCGAACTGCTTTTCGATCTGTTGCAGGGCGCTCTTCAATTCGCGATCGTTCAAGTCCGCCATGGCATTCTCCTTCGCCGGGTGAGAGTCATCGTTGCAGGTTGACCTAACGATTCTCGCCGGCACTGTGTACTGTACAATAGTATATATGTCTCTATCGGAAATGGCAAGGGGAAACTTTCGCAAAAGGCGCGTCCGCGCGAGAATCCACGAGCTTGGGGAGAAACTTCTCTGGATTCAAACCGGGCGTTTCGTTTAAGCTGCGGCGGTCGCGCGGGCGGGATCGCCTGCACCACACACGCCAATATGGGAAGGATTCCTCCATGCGTTTCCCCTTGAGTCTCACGACCACGATGGTCGGGTACATCGCCAAAAAGAAGATTACCCGGCAACAGAAATTCCCGCTCGTCTTGATGCTCGAGCCCCTCCATGCGTGCAATCTCACCTGCACCGGTTGCGGACGTATTCGGGAATACGAAAGCACGATCAAGCAGAAACTCTCGCTCGAAGAATGCTGGGCGAGCGTCGACGAATGCGGGGCGCCGATCGTCTCCATTTGCGGCGGCGAACCGATGATCTATCCCGAAATCGGCCAGCTCGTCAAAGGCATCCTCAAGCGTCGCAAGCATATTTACCTGTGCACCAACGGCATGTTCATCGAGAAGAAGCTCGGCGAATTTCGGCCGACGTCGCGGTTCTTTTTTAACGTGCATCTCGACGGCCTGCGCGAAACGCACGATAAGGCCGTGGAACGCGACGGCGTTTTCGACGCCGCCATCGCCGGCATCAAGGCCGCCAAGGAAGCCGGCCATATGGTCTGCACGAACACGACCGTCTACAAAGAAACCGATATCAACGAAATCGACGCGCTTTACACCTATCTGAACACTCTCGGCGTCGATGGCTACATGCTGTCGCCCGCTTATGGCTACTCGGCCGTCAAGCAGACGAACCCCAACGGCGCCGCCGAGATCTTCCTGACGCGCGACGACATCCGCGCCAAATTCAAGGAAGCCAAGCGCCTCTTCCGCAAGCACAAGATGAACAACTCGCCGGTCTACCTCGAGTTCCTCTCGGGCGAACGCGAAATCTCATGCACCGCGTGGGGCAACCCCACCCGCAACATCAAGGGCTGGAAGGGGCCCTGCTATTTGATCACCGACGCCCATCACGAGAGCTTCAACGATCTGATGAACAAGACCGAATGGGATAAGTACGGCCACGGCAACGATCCCCGCTGCGAACACTGCATGGTCCACTCGGGCTTCGAAGCGTCGGCGGCGTTGGGCGTGAACAGCCGGCTGGGCGATAGCCTGAAGATGCTGGCTTGGCAGTTGACGTAAGCGAGACGTGACACACGCGAGTATGATGACGAGTAGGAGTATGAGTAGGAAGAATCCGAGTACGATTGCGATTACGATGATGAGTACGAGAGACCGCTTCGCGGAAGCGGCGGCGTTTCTTTCCTAATCTTACTCGTAATCGTACTCATTATCGGATTTCTCCTACTCATACTCCTACTCGTCCTCGTACTCGGGTATTTCGAGGGATTTCGATCCTCGGATCTCGTTTCGGATGCAACCAGGCTGATCCCTGGGATTCGGAGTACCTCATCCCGGGGCTTGAAATCTCATGATGAATTCTCTCGTTATTGCTGCGGCGCTGCTGCTCGCGCAGAAGGACGCCCCGGGGACGGATATCAGCCGGCCGCTCACGGTCGATGAGCTCAAGCGTTCGTATCATTTTCACCTTCCCAAAAATTACGATGTCGCCAAGCCGACGCCGGCGATCGTCGTGCTGCACGGGGCGGGCACCAACGCCAAGATCATGGAGCTTTTCTGCGGCATGTCGGCCCAGGCGGACCAGTCGGGCTTCATCGCCGTCTATCCCAACGGCACCGGCTCGGGCGAGATCTTCCTGACGTGGAACGCCGGAGCTTTTCCCGGACCGCTCGCCAACAAACGGCCCAACGACGTCAATTATTTGAATGCCGTGCTCGACGATCTCGCGAAGGTCGCCAACGTCGATCGCAAGCGCACGTATGTTTGCGGCATGAGCAACGGCGGCATGATGGCGTATCGAGCCGCGGCCGAGATGTCGCACCGCTTCGCCGCCATGGCGAACGTCGCCGGCACGCTGGTTCTCGATAAATGGGAACCGAAACATCCCATGCCCGTCCTACATATTCACGGCACCGAAGATGGCCTCGTGCCGTTCAAAGGTTCGGACAAGAAGGCGCCTGCGTTTTTGCAGTTCCCGTCGGTCGAAGATAACGTCAAAACATGCTGCACGTTCAACGGCTGCGACGCGACCCCGAAAGTGACCGAAGTCGCCAAGGACAAGGATAAATATCTGGTCACCAAGAAGGTTTACGGCAAAGGCAAGAATGGGACGGAAGTGGTTCTTTATGTGATCGAGGGGGGCGGGCACACCTGGCCCGGCCGAGCGGCGCCGACGGTGCTTGGGCCGTCAACGAACAATATCCGTGCGAACGAAGCGATCTGGGAGTTCTTTCGACGATATGCACGCGAGTGACGGGGTTCGCGGCTCTCCGCAGGAGAGCGCTGACGTGTATGTTCCGTAACTGTCATGACCAGGCAGCGCTCTCCTGCGGAGAGCCGCGAGCGACAAAAAAACCCCACAGCCGAATTTCTCGGCCGCGGGGTTGGGAATGCGAATGGAGGCTTACTGCGGCTTGCTGGCCAAGGGGGGAACTTGGTCGGCGCCGGGCAGTTTGCCATGAATGGCTTCGAAGACTTCTTGACGGTGAACAGGCACTTCCTTGGGGGCTACGATGCCCAGGCGTACCTTGTCCCCGCGGATTTCCACGACCGTCACAACGATGTCGTTGTTGATGACGATCGACTCATTTTTTTTTCTGGACAGTACTAGCATCGCCGCCTATCCTTCTTGGAAGATGACCCCGATGGCTCCTGGTTTTTCGTTCCCACGCACCTGTTTCCGAGAACGGATCGAGCGCGCCGGCGAAGATCCCCTTCGCCTGGTGGAACGAAGCGTGAACCTCGGTGGGCCAGGTCACGGACGCGGCTGGGAGCCGAGACCCATTTCTTGGAGGCTCATCTATTCGTAATGGTAACCGCCCCTTCCCAACACGTCAAGTTTCGCGGCATTGTAAATATCGTTTTTTCCAGGGGTTGGATGGACTTGCCCACACAATCGGCACACTCCGAGATGAGCAAATGGAGCGGAAGTCGCGAGAATTGATGGTCTCAGCGGTTTTCGCGTGGATTTCCAGCTCTTTTTGTCCCCTCTGATCTTCCCAGACACCCCAACTTAACATCCTTGCATTCCCGCCTCGCCATGACACCAAATGTCCTGCTTAGCAGAAATATATTCTACTCTTTAATTTTTTTCCGCTTCATCGCCAGCTGACGCCCGCATCCAGCTGCACCAATGTAGCCGGCATCGCTCCCCAGACTGGCGAAGGAGACGATCGTCTTCTCGGCGGGCACCGGCAAGGCCAGCTTCTTGATGTGCTTCTTGATGAGGTCCAGAAACGGCTCGCCGGCTCCAGTCATGCCGCCGCCGAAGGCGATCATTTCGGGATCGATCGTGTGCATGGCGTTGGCCGCCCCGACAGCGAGGTAGAACGCCGTCTCGTCCACGATCTTCTCGGCCAGGGCGTCGCCTGCCGCCGCGACTTCGAAGATATCGCGCGACGTCAGTCCCCCCTCCTTCTTGGCGTGTTCGCGCAGGGGCGATTTCGCTTTCGTCTGGGCCAAGCGTTCCATGGTGCGTTTGACGACGCTCGTGGCGCTGGCGTAGGCTTCGAGGCAGCCGAAATGCCCGCAGCCGCATTGCCGGCCATTGGTCACGTCAATCTTCATGTGCCCCAGCTCGCCGCCGTGGCTGTGTTTGCCTTCGAGAATCAGGTCGCCGATGATGATGCCCGCGCCGATGCCGGTGCCGAGGGTGAAGAAGACCATGCTCTCGACGCTTTTGCCCGCACCGGCCCAGAATTCGCCGTAAGCCGCGGCGTTGGCGTCGTTCTGAAACGCCGTCGGCAGTTTGAACACCTTCTCGATGTGATCGCGCACGGGAACATCGCGCCACGGTTTCAAGTTCGGCGGATCGAGGATGATGCCGGCGGGAATGTCCATGGTGCCCGGCGTGGCCACACCGATGGCGGCGATGTCTTTCAACGTGAGATCGGCGGCGGCGACCGCATGGCGAATCGTTTCGCACATCCGCGCCAGCCCAAACTCCTGCCCGCGATGCGATTCTGTCGGCAGACTGACGGAGCCCAGCGACTTGCCCGTGTCGTCAACGACTCCCCCTTTCATGGACGAGCCGCCGACATCGAGCCCAACGTACAGAGGATGCGCCATGGAATTGCCCATCTTCACAAGACCTCACGATTTTCTCACAACGAGTTGGCCTCGCGGGGACGACGCCGATGTTTTATGATGTCGCGGCAACGGCGGTTAGCCGCCTTGCACAAGGCGGGCCAACGCCCCGCCCCCGATGGCGTCAGCAACTCATGAGGCACGGATGCTCTCGTTCTTCCAACATCGCGGCGGTCATTACGTTCTCCTCGCCCTGGTCGCATTGCCCATGTTCTTCTGGAACCTCGGTGCGGCCACGCTCTGGGATCTGGACGAAGGCCGGAACCTGACTTGCGCGTATGAGATGATGCTTTCCGAAAACTGGATCGTACCCACGTTCAACGGCGAACTTCGCGATCACAAGCCGGTGTTGCTCTACTGGCTGCAAATGTTCTTTTACAGCATCGGCGGCGTCAACGAAACCATGGGCCGGCTGCCCTCCGCGCTGGCGGGGTTGCTCACTCTGTTCGTCGTTTACGAACTGGGCCGCCGGATGTTCTCGAAGTCGACCGGTCTGCTCGCGGGACTGGCGGCGGCGACCACGCCCATGCTCATCGGCGCGTCGCGCTTCGCCAATCCCGATGGCCTGCTCAACCTGTTCACCGCGACAACCATGTTGCTCGCATGGATGAACATGAACCGGCCACGCCTATGGACCAATGTCCTCCTCGGGGCGTCGATCGGCATGGCGGTGCTCGCCAAGGGGCCGGTGGGGCTGCTGCTGCCCTGCGCGATCCTCGTCGCCTATGCCGTCTGGGAACGCCGCTGGGCCATGTTCTTCGACGTGCGCGTCGTCTGGACGGCGATCGCGTTCGTCGCGGTGGCTGCGCCCTGGTACATTCTCGTCGGCGTCATCACCCATGCCCATTTCCTCAAGGGCTTTTTCTTCACCCATCACGTCGACCGCTTTCTCTCGACCATGGAGAATCATCGCGGTTCGATTTTGTACTATCCGATTGTCTTGCTGGCGGGTTCGATTCCCTGGTCGCTGTTCGCGGCGGGGACGGTTTGGGCGACCTATTGGTCGTGCTGGCGGGGCGTCGGCGCCGACTGGCACACTCCCTGGGATCGCTTCCAGGCGGATCAGGTTTCCTATCGTCAATCGCGGTTCTTTTACCCCCTCGCCCTCATGCGCGGCTTTGTCCCAGGTCTGCTGCGGATCGGCGCGATCGTGTGGACGGGCTTTTGGAACCGAGTCCCCGGCGGCGAACCGAACTGGCAGGCCACATTCGAAAAGGCGGCCGATCCCTCCGGTCGCGGCGGCGTGGCGGCGTATCGCTTCCTGACGGCGTGGACGCTCGTCTATCTCGCGTTCTTCTCGATCTCGGCGACGAAATTGCCGAACTACGTGTTGCCGGTGATCGTGCCCTGGACGCTGCTGTCGGCCCGTTTTCTCGATCGCTGGCGGAAGGAAACGCTCACGTTGCCGACTTGGTATTTACGCACCGCCGTGGTGAGCCTGGCTCTGCTCGGCGTGGGCGTGAGCGTTGGCTTGGCGGTGGCTTCGGGCGTGGGGGAATTGGGCGTCATGCGCAATCGCTTCTTGCCCGGATTGTGGCCGTTCGCGTTCATGGGTTTGGCTCCCGTGATCGCGGCCGGCTTCCTGTGGACGGCCTTGCAGCGCAATCGCCGGGCGACGTTCGTGAACTCCTTCGTCCTTGCTGCGGGCCTGTTCCTGGCTCCGCTGGCCGCCTGTGCCACCGCCGCTTTGAACGCCGTCAAAGCCTCGGAATCGATCTCGCACACTCCCGCCGGACGCACCGATCTCGATCTGCGCGTCGTCGGCTTCGATGTCGCTCATCTGCCCAGCCTGAACTTCTACCTCAAGCGCGACGTCCGGCATGCGCAGGCGTTGGGCGATGTCTTGCAGGCGTTGCACGCCCCGTTGCCGACGATCGCTCTGATTCCCGAGGCCCATGTCGACGCGTTTCAGAATGGGAACGCGGGCTTTGCCGTCGAAATCGGACGCTTCGCCGATATGTATCGCGGCAAGAAACTGATCGTCTTCGCAAATCCCCTGGCGGCCCGCGAGTAAAGGGGACAATGTGCCGCTCCAAAAGAAAAGCGCATGCCGTCGTGCGTGACCCAAGCCGGCCCCTTGGGGGTCGAAACAGCGGGGCGACGCAATTCCGACGGCCCCCAAGAGGCCGGCTTGGGTGACACATGCCCTGTCGGGCGATTTCTGTGCGGATCCGATCAACTCATCCCTAGAAAACTTGGTCTGCACCCCAAGTATTGGGCTTCGGAAGTCGTCTCGACTCACGCGATTCCTCCTGCTATAGCCACGCTCTCGCGCTCCGCGCGTCTCTGGAGGAATGATCAACATGAACGATCGTCGAATTCTCGGTTTCGTGAGCGTTTTGGGTCTCTTGGGATTGCTCAACGCATCCGCCCAGGGGCCGGACGAAAAAGGCGCCGTGCTCCGCAACGGTTTCGAAAGCGCGGCTCCCCAACCCGCGCCGCCGCGGGCTGCGCCCATGGATGCGCCGCGAACGACGACCGCGCCCGCGACGGTGCTCACGCCCGAATATCTCCGCTCGATCCTCAACTCCGAAGACAATCTCGACATCAACCGCGACATTCAGGTCACCCCCGCCGCGGGCAACTGGCTCATCATGGTCATCAGCTACCCCGGCAAGGACGGCCCCATGCAGGCCCGCAAGATGGCCCTCGAACTCCGCTCGAAGAACCGCATTCCCGCATACGTCTTCGTTTTCGGCGCTGAAGAACGCCGTAAGGAAAACGAACGCGTCAAGAAAATCATCGAACAACAGAAGGCGTTCTACCAACAGAACAACCTCACTCCCGACCATGGCGTGCGCGTCCGCCATCAGCAGATCGATGTCCAACATGCCGTGCTCATCGGCGGCTATGGCGACGACGAAGCCGCGAAGAAGGCGTTGGAAACCATCAAGAAATGGGATCAGCCCGACGAGAAAAAAGTCGATCTGGAAGTGAAGTATTATCGGCTCGAAGATGGGGGCAAAGGGAACAAGAAAGAACAACGCGAAGCGTATTACGTCAACCCGTTCAAACGCGCCTTCGTGTGCCGCAATCCCACGGTCAAGCAAGAGACGCAGGCTCCGAAAATGGATGTGGCCGCCCTGCGGCAGATGAACGCCGACGAGCCCTACAGCCTCTTCCACTGCAAGAAACCCTTCACGCTCGCCGTCAAGGAGTTTCAAACGCCCTACATGATGCAGGACAAGACGACGACGGCGTCCATTTGGGATAAAGTCGGCGGTTTCGGAAAAACCGCTCATCCCGATCACGCCAAGATCAGCGCCCACAATCTCGCCGAAACGCTGCGTAAGGTGAATCTCGCCGACACGTACGTCCTCCACTCGAAATATTCGAGCAGCGTAACCGTCGGTGCGTTCGAGAGCGCCGACGACCCGGCTTTGAAGATGATGCAAGACAAACTCGCCGACCGCTTCAATCAGGCTCCCTTTACGCAGATTCAGTTCTTCCACCGGCCCGTGCCGATGGCTGTGCCACGTTAAAGGGCCGACAGCGACCATTCCAACATTTTCGAAACGAGCTAATAGCTAATAGCTGTTAGCTATTAGCTCGTAGTGTAACGATCGATTTAGCGCACGTAACGATTGATCAAATTCTCCAGCATCTCTTGCCGTCCCGATGCGTTCGGGGCCGCATCGCCCTTGTCGAGCATGTACGTTTCCAACTCCTCGAACTTCACCGCACCCGATTCGATCTTCGCGCCGATGCCGGCATCCCAACTGGCGTAACGCTGCTTGACCACATCCTTGAGAGCGTTGTCCTTGCGGATCTGCGCGGCCAGTTTGAGGCCCACGGCGAAGGCGTCCATGCCGCCGACATGCGCGTGGAACAGGTCGATCGGCTCAAAACTTTCGCGGCGAACTTTCGCATCGAAATTGACGCCGCCGGGAGCAAGGCCTCCCTGGCCGAGGATGACCAGCATGCACTGCGTGGTGAGGTAATAGTCGCTGGGGAATTGATCGGTGTCCCAGCCGAGGAGGAGGTCGCCGCGGTTGGCGTCGATGGAACCGAGCATGCCGTTGATGGACGAGTATTGCAGCTCGTGCATCATGGTGTGGCCGGCGAGAGTGGCGTGGTTGGTCTCGACGTTGAGCTTGAACTCTTTTTCCAGGCCGTAGCCGCGGAGGAAGGCGACGCAGTTGGCGGCGTCGAAATCGTATTGATGCACGGTCGGCTCTTTCGGCTTCGGCTCGATGAGGAAATTGCCGGTGAAGCCGATCTTCTTCTTATAATCGACGGCCAGGTGAAAGAACTTGGCGAGATGGTCGAGTTCGCGTTTGAGGTCGGTGTTGTAGAGGTTCGAATAGCCCTCGCGGCCGCCCCAGAAAACATAGTTTTCGCCGCCGAGCTCCTTGGTCACTTCGAGGGCCTTCTTCACCTGGGCCGCGGCATAGGCGAAGACGTCGGCGTTGCAACTCGTGGCGGCGCCGTGCATGAAGCGCTTGTTGCTGAAGAGATTCGCGGTGCCCCAGAGGAGCTTGATGCCGGTGCGTTCTTGTTCGCCTTTCAAGACCTTGGCGACAGCGTCGAGATTGGCGTTGGTCTCCTTCAGGTTCTTGCCTTCGGGAGCGACATCGCGGTCGTGGAAACAGTAATACGGCGCGTCGAGCTTCTCGATGAATTCGAAGGCGACCTGCACCCGCTTCTGGGCCATCGCGACGGAATCAGTGCCGTCTTCCCAGGGGCGGACATTGCACCCCGGGCCGAACGGATCGGAGCCGGAACCGCGGAAGGTATGCCAGTAGCAGACCGCGAACCGCAAATGGTCCTTCATCGATTTGCCTTCGACGAGTTCGGCCGGGTTGTAATGGCGGAACGCGAGCGGGTTCTTCGACTCGGGGCCTTCGTACGTGATTTTCTGGACTTCGGGAAAGAAAGCCATGAAAGAGCGCCTTAAAAGGAGACCATCGGGATGCCGAAGGTTTACGTTAGCAGGCCGATCCGGATTCGGCGAG
>JBAXFO010000075.1:0-11052 GCA_037139885.1 Planctomycetota bacterium | reverse complement strand
AGTCTCTGCGGCCACGCCGTGGCGCAAACGCGCGAGGAAAAAGTTCGTCATGATATGAAGGTCGTCGAAGCCGACGGCTTTTGGATCTACAACGATTTGCCGCGTGCCTTCGACGAAGCCAAGTCGAGCGGCAAGCCGATCCTGGCTGTGCTGCGCTGCATTCCTTGTGAAGAGACTCTCGAACTCAAGCTCCCCATGCAGAAATAGACGAAACCAGGAGGTCCGCGATGTCGTCCCACATTCCTTCGCCCTCGTTGTTCTTCGATACGATCAACGCGTTTCAGCGAACCGAAGCGTTGCGGACTGCGATCGAATTGGACATGTTCACGCATATCGCCGCGGGGCAGCGAACGCCCGAACAGATCGCGATTCTCTGCGAGGCGTCGCCGCGCGGCATCCGCATCTTGGCGGACTATCTGACGATCATCGGATTTCTCCGTAAGAAGGAAGGACAATACAGTCTCGGACTCGATGCAGAAGTCTATCTCAGTCGCCAGTCGCCCGCTTACTTGGGAAGCGCCATCGATTTTCTGCTGACGCCCCAGCTTCGCGAAAGCTTTCAGAACTTGACCCAGGCCGTTCGACGCGGCGGCACGGCGCTGGACGGCGAAGGCACGGTCTCGCACGACAATCCCATCTGGGTTGCGTTCGCCCGCGCGATGGCGCCCGTGATGCAACTCCCGGCCCGGCTTTTGGCCGACCTCGTGGGAGGCGATCGTCAACGGCCTCTGCGCGTCCTCGATGTGGCGGCTGGCCATGGCCTCTTCGGCATCGCGATCGCAACGAGCTTTCCCAACGCCCACATCACCGCCCTCGATTGGCCGAACGTCCTGGCCGTCGCGAAAGAGAATGCCGAGCGGGCGGGCGTCGGCGCTCGACATCGGCTCCTGCCTGGCAGCGCCTTCGAGGTCGATTGGGGCGGTCCCTACGACATTGTCCTGTTGACGAACTTTCTGCATCACTTCGATGAACCGACATGCACCCAACTGGCCGGAAAGGCATTCGCAGCGCTCTCGCCAACGGGCCGGGCGTTGACGCTCGAATTCATTCCCGACGCCGACCGTACATCGCCGCCATCCACAGCCACCTTCGCGCTGGCGATGCTCGCCTCAACCGCTCACGGGGATGCCTACACGTTTGCGGAGTATGAGGCGATCTTCGCGCGCGCCGGCTTCGCACGCAGCGAATACCACGCCCTGCCGCCGACAACGCAGCAAGCCGTCGTTTCGCATCGAACCTGAGGTCCGATGTGAGGTGCGTCAGAAGCGTCACGCCATCAATCGTCGCTGCGCGTCACGCCGGCAATGTCGAGAATGAAATCGGCGCCGAACGCCATCGCGGGCGTTTGAAATCCCGGCTTGACCGCGCCCGCCAACACCTTTCGGCATATCGCCAATGCGGTTTGCACCGTCAGATCGTAACTCTCCGGCGTGATCAGCCGGCTCACGACCTTTCGCCCTGCATTGTCGAGAGCCTCACCCCAAAATAGGCTTCGCCCCTGGGCGCGTTCGCCTGCCGTCGGTCCCGGCGGCCCGGCGTTCACGCGCCGCTTGAGCCAGGTTTGCACGCCGGGTTTGCGTAACAGCCACGTGAAATACCGACTCAGCCGCGCCGCCATGCGGTTCGGCCACGGCGAAGCCATGAAGACTTCGATATTGGGAATTTCCGTGCTGTGATAGGCCGTAACGAGGTCTCCCCAGGGGATGGTCATCGCCGTTTCAGGGCCGGCGCCGAAGTCGATCGGCCGGGTTTTCCATGCTGCCGGAACGGTTCGCAGAACTCCTCGCTCGCGCACCAGACCGCCATTCGCCAAAGCCTCCACCATGGTTCGGCTTGTGCCGCGCGATAGGCGCGTGAGCGCCTTGAACGCAAGCGTTAAATGCGTCGCGGTCGGCAGTCGGCGTTTGAGATGCACGGCCAGGCAGTCGGACGGCACGACATCGAAGCCCACGCCCGGCAGGAGCATGACTCCTTTTTCGCGAGCGTCCGAGTCGCGGCTGGCGAGTTGAGCGAAAACCGATGCTTCTCCGGTAATGTCGAGATAGTGAATCCTTTTTTGCAAACAGACATCGGCCAGGCTCTGAGCCGTTTGCGAAAAAGGACCGGCACAGTTGAGGACGACGGCAATCTCGGAGAGGCTGGCGCGTAACGTGGTCGAATCCGCAAGGCCAAAGAGACGGTGCGGCAAACCAAGTTCCTCGGCCAAGGTTCGCACCGCTTCGCTTCGTCCGGCCAAAATCGGTGCGAGCCCGAGTCGTGCCGCTTCGCGGGCGATCAACGCTCCGGTGTAGCCGTTCGCTCCGTAAATGAGCAGGTTGGGCATGGATTTTCCCGAGTACGGCCACGACAACGAGAAGCTCTCCTCGGGCCCAGGGCCGAGGAGAGCTTCAATGATTGCTTGCAAACACGCTTCGGCGAAGGATCGCGTTCGCCGTTAGCGGCGCCAATTCTGATTCGGATGATCATTGCGACCATGATCGTTGTCATAGCGAGAATGATCGTTGTGATACGGGCCGCGATAGACATTCTGCGGAACGATCGGAGCGGGGCGATACACCGGCGTCGGGATCACGCGGGCCGGAATGTACGGCGCCGGGTAGGTCGGCCGAGCATAAACCGGATACACCGCAGCGGGAGCGTAAACCGGGTATACGGGAGCGGGAGCGTAAACCGGCGGCGGCGGATACGACGGATACTGCGACCCGATGTTCACCTGGATTTGGCTGTTGCCCAGAATCTCGCTGAGCCAACTGGCCTGGGCTTCGTGCGGCACGCCCGCGGTCAAGCCGACGACGCCGAGGCCAAGCAGAGTGGACAGCATGAACCGACGCATGACTTTCTCCTGAATGCCGCGAGCGAAAGTTCGGCTCGCGTATGGGTTTCGTTCTCGTTACACAGCGATAACGCAGCGGGACTGGAGCCTTGCGCGAAATCGCCGGAGCAAGCCCTTGACTTCCAGATGATTGACACATAAACTATTTATGTGAAAGACAAATCCCTTTCTGAAAGGATTGAGTCATGCTTCAACTTCGTCAAGCCTCGGCACGTGGTCAATTCGATCATGGCTGGCTCAACACAGCCCACACCTTTTCGTTTGGCGACTATCGCGATCCCGCTCACATGGGCTTTCGTTCGCTTCGAGTCATCAACGAAGACGTCGTCGCCCCAGGGCAGGGCTTCGGCATGCACGGCCACCGCGACATGGAGATCGTGACGCTTGTCCTCTCGGGCGCGCTCGAACATCGCGACAGCCTGGGCAACGGCGAAGTTCTTAAGCCGGGCGAACTGCAACGCATGACGGCCGGGACCGGCATCATGCATTCGGAGTTCAATCCCTCCGCATCCGAACCCGTGCATCTGTATCAGATTTGGTTGCTTCCCGAAGCTCGGGGTCTAACGCCGAGCTACGAGCAGAAACCCTTTGCTTCAAAGCCGCGCGACAATCGCTGGCAACTTGTCGCCTCGCCGGATGCGGCCGACGGATCGCTGCGCATCAACCAGGACGCCCGGTTGTACCTGGCCGACATCTCCGCCGGGCAGACCCTGAGCCGTGAGTTCGGGAAAGGTCGCCATGGTTGGCTGCAAGTTTTGAGCGGAACTGTAACGGTCGACGGCCTGCGTTTGACGACCAGCGATGGCTTGGCGATCAGCGACGTGTCGCAGGTGGAGTTCCACGCGGACGCCGATGCCAGAGTGTTGCTGTTCGATCTCAACTGAGGAACTCGTGCCTTTTGGTCTGTGGCCAAGAGGCACGAGGCGATTCAACTTGGCTCAATGGGTTCTTTGGCCTTAAGATCGTCGCGTTTCCAGTGTCCCAGGGCCATGTAGCCGCCGAGGGTGTCCCCGAACCAGCGCTGGAGGAGGATCAAAAACGTCGGCACCAAAATCGGCCGCACCACGAGCGTATCGAGAAGGACGCCGACCGAGAGGGCGAAACCGAGTTGCTTCATCGCCAAAAGCGATCCTGAGAGGAGCGATGCGAACGTGCCCGCCATCACGAAGCCGCAACTGGAGATCACCTTTCCCGTGCGTGAGAGGGCGTGCGGAATGGCGTCGATCGGGCCGAAATCGTCTTGCTCTTCCTTGACACGCGTCAGCAGGAAAATGTTGTAGTCTTCGCCGACCGCCACCAAGATCGTGAACAAGAAGATCGGCACTTTCCAGTCGAGGCCGTTGAACTCTCCGGGCTCCAGCGAGCGGAAGACGAGGTCCGTAAGCCCGAGCGTGGCGAGATAGCTGAGGAGCACGCTGACGACGAGATACACCGAAACGACCACACGGCGCAGAATGATGATGAGCAACACGAGCACGATCGACGACACCAAAATTTGAATCAGTTGTTGATCGCCTTTTTTGATGTCGCTCAGATCGCGCAGGCTGGCGGTCGAGCCGGCGAATTCGATGGTCGCCCCTTGAAGCTCGCGGGGCAATAACAACGGTATCTCTTTCTGGATGCGTTCGAGGGCCGCAATGCCGTCGCGGTTGAGCGGGTCGCCCGTCAGCGTCAGATCGATGCGCGTCACGTGGTTTGAGGTCCCTTCGGCGGCGCTGACGTAAAAGCGCAGAGCCTTAATGCGGGCGTCTTCTTGAAGCTTGTTCTTTTCCAACATCGCTAATTTTTCGCGGCCCGCGGCGGATAGGCCGAGCGGTTGCGTCAGGCTACGCACATCCGCCAGTCCCAGGCTGCCCTGATTGGCGGTCAAGCGAGCGGTCAGTTCCCGCAGCGTGGCGTCGTTCTTGGGATCCTGAAAATCGATCGTGTTGGCGCCGATGAGCATCGTCACCGGGCCTAGAGTTCCGGTGGGAAAATGCCGTTCGAGAAGCTCGCTGCCGATGCGGCTGGGAGCGGTCCGCGGTAGGTCGCTGAGGGGATTGAAGTTCAGATCGTGATAATGAACGATGCCCAGAATCGCGAACGGCGCAAGGACCAAATTGAAAACGATGAACACGACGCCGGCATGCTTGACCAGTAGCGGGCCGATGGTGTCCCAAATATTGACGCCATGATCTTCCTTGATGCGTTGCGGCCAAAACGCCCGCGGGCCGGTCAAACGCAAGAGCGATCCGGTAAATGTCAGTGTGGCGACGAGAGCGATTGTCAAGGCGAGGGGGATGACGAGCCCCGCTTCGTGAATCTTGCCGAAGCGTGCGAACGCGAGCATGCCGATGCCGCCGATGACCGTGCCGGCGCTGGCCGTGATGGCCGCTCCGACCCGGCTGATGGAATGGGACAACGCCTCGTCGGGCGGAATGCCGTTGTGCAATTCTTCGCGATAACGAGCCACCAGGAAGAGACAATAATCGACCCCCGCGCCGTAAGCGAGCACGGTGACGAAGACGCGCAAATCGCGCGACGGAGCGAAGATGCCATGCCCGGCCAAGAATCCGAGCAGCCGCACGGAGACTTCCACGGAGATGAACACCGTGAGCAGCGGAATGATGGCGACGAGGGGGGCGCGGTAGAGCAGCACGAGAATGATGATGACGATCGCGATCGTCCAGCGTTCGATGGTGCGGGCGCCGGCGGCTTCGGCAAGATCGAGGTCGCGCCCCGCCGTCGCGCTGCCCGTGACAGCGATGGTCAGTCCCGCCGGAGCCTGGCCCGAAGCCGTCCAGTCATTCGCTAACTTTTCGATCGCCGCCACCAGGGGAACATTGCGAGGGTCTTGAAACGGCGTCGAGACTTCGATCAAGACGATGGTCGCCTTCTTATCGGCGCTGACCAGCAGCGAGCCGACCCCCTCTTCGCCGAGATGGCGGATATTCGTGATCGGACTATCGGTTTCCAGGCTCATCTTGGAGACGGCCGGGACCACGGTCTTTTCGACGAACAAGCGGTCGCCTTCTTCGAGCTCGTTCTTTTCGCGAGCGAACACGAGCGCAACGCTGCCAGCCGCGTAGTCTTCCGGGAACGCCTTCTTGAAAAACTCTTCGGCTTGCCGACTGGGAGCGCTTGGGGGCAGAAAGGCGATTTCGCCGCTGCGCGTGACCGACTCCCATGGCGGCGCCAGAAACCAGCCGGCAAGGACCGCGGCGATCCAGGCCGCAAGGATGTACAGCCAAAAGCGCGTCACGAAGTTCCCGAGCCATTGAAACATGATGTCCCCTGAGTTTCGCGTTGGCGGTTATTGTAGGTCGCGCGCGGTCCGACGCCGGTCCTTCTCTGAGGAAAATGCAAATGCGATGCCTACGAAAAGACGTGCGCGGCGGCGGCGCTCTTGGTCGGCTTGGCGAATAACCGTCCTGGGAAGGAATTTCATTGGCGAATTACGGAAGCGGGGTCGCCGTCGCCTCGGCGCACTTGGGCGGCGACGAACGTCTTACCGAAAATCCCGCGAGCGTACATCGACTTCGCCCAATTCGCTGGACACATCTTCGATTCGGCTCACCAGAACATGAATGATGTCTCCCTGACGCTGGAGGCGGCCGTGAGCGAGCATGATGACGGCGGCCCGAGCGGCGCGGCGGTGGCGTTCCCAAACATTTTGCCGGACGATCAAATTGATGATGCCTGTTTCGTCTTCGAGGGTGACGAACGTGATGCCCTTCGCGGTGCCGGGGCGTTGACGCAGGAGCACAATCCCGGCCACCTTCAACGCGACGCCATTTTCGAGCGTTTCGAGATTCGCCGACGTGCGGACGTTGCGGTCATTCAATGCGGTGCGCAGGAACGACATCGGATGTTGGCGGAGCGTGACGCCCGCGTTGCCGTAATCCGCGAGGACTTCGCCCAGCGTCGACATCTTCGGCAATGTCGGCGGCACATCGTCCTCATCGCACATTTCGAAGAGGGGCAGGGGGGGCGGCTCGGGGAGCGCTCGCCACAATGCCGCCCGCCGCGAGAGGCCGACCGAGCGAAACGCATCGGCGAGGGCGAGCCGCTGAAGGATCGGGCCGCGCAGGCGCGTGCGGCGTTTGAGATTGTCGAACGATGTGAACAGGCCTTCTTTCCGCGCGGCCATTAATGTCTCGGCATGCCGCTGGGCCAGGCCGCGCACCAGGCGAAGGCCCAGGCGCAGGGCGGGTTTGTCGAGCGCTTGCGACTCCTTCGAGGGCTCGAGCGTGCAGTCCCAATCGCTGGCGTTGATATCGATGGGGAGGACTTCGACGCCGTGCCTTTGGGCGTCGGCGATGAGCTGGGCGGGGGCGTAAAAGCCCATCGGTTGGCTGTTGATGAGACACGCGGCGAAGGCGTCGGGGTAATGCCGTTTGATCCATGCCGACACATAAACGAGCAACGCGAACGAAGCCGCATGCGATTCGGGAAAGCCATATTCGCCGAAGCCCTGGATCTGGCGGAAGACGCGTTCGGCGAAGTCCATGTTGTAGCCGTTGCCGAGCATGCCGTCGATGAGCTTCGTGCGAAACTGTTCCATGACGCCGCGGCGCCGCCACGCTCCCATCGCCCGGCGCAGTTGATCCGCCTCGCCCGGAGTGAAACCCGCCGCGACGACGACGAGCCGCATCGCCTGTTCCTGAAAGATCGGCACGCCCAGAGTTTTACCGAGGACGCCGCGCACGCGATCGTCGGGGTAGGCGACATCTTCTTCGCCGCGGCGGCGTCGCAAATAAGGATGAACCATGTCCCCCTGAATCGGCCCCGGCCGCACGATGGCGACCTCGATCACCAGGTCGTAAAAGCAGCGCGGCAACAGCCGCGGCAACATGCTCATCTGGGCTCGGCTCTCGATTTGAAAAACGCCGACGGTGTCCGCCTTGCAAATCATGTCGTACACCGCCGGGTCTTCGGGGGGCACCGTGGCCAGCGTGAGCGGTCGGCGATGATGGCGCGCGATGAGGTCGAACGCCTTGCGGATCGCGGTTAACATGCCCAGGGCGAGGCAATCGACTTTCAAAATGCCCAGGGCGTCGAGATCGTCCTTGTCCCATTCGACGACCGTGCGTCCCTCCATGGCGGCGTTTTCGATCGGCACGAGTTCGCACAGCGGGCCCTGCGTCATCACCATGCCGCCGGTGTGCTGCGAAAGATGACGCGGGAAATGTTGAATCTCTTCGACGAGTTCGAGCATCTGCTGCGCGAGCGGCGCTTCGGGAGGAAAGCCGGCTTCGCGAAAGCGGCGGGCGAGTTGGTCGGCGTCGTGGCGGTGGTCCATGGTCTTGGCAAGGGCGTCGATGCGGTCGAGCGACAGCCCCAGCGCCTTGCCGACGTCGCGCACCGCCGACCGCACCTGATACGTGGTCACCACTCCCGTCATGCCGGCCCGGTCGCGGCCATATTTTTCGTAGAGATATTGCAACACCTCCTCGCGGCGTTCGTGTTCGAAATCGATGTCGATGTCCGGAGCCTCGCCGCGGTCTTTGCTGACGAAGCGTTCGAAGAGGACGTCGATGCGTTCAGGATCGACGGAGGTGACGCCGAGGCAATAACAAACGACCGAGTTCGCCGCCGAACCGCGGCCCTGACAGAGGATGCCGCGTTCGTTGGCGAAACGGATGAGATCCCAGACGGTGAGGAAGTAAGCTTCGTAATGAAGGTCGGCGATAAGAGCGAGTTCGTGCTCGATGAGGCGTAAGACTTTCTCAGGCAGGCCGAGCGGATATCGGCGCCGTGAACCTTCCCAGGTGAGCCTTGTGAGATACGCGAGCGGCGTCGTGCCGGCGGGGCAGAGTTCCTCGGGATATTCGTAGCGAAGCTGATCGAGCGAAAAGGTGCAGCGGTCGGCGATTTCGAGAGTGCGGGCCAGGGCGTCGGCGGGAAAGATCGCTTGCAACGAAGCGACCGGTTTCAGATGCCGCTCGCCGTTGGGGAAACGGCGATGGCCGAGTTCGGCGACCGTGCAGCCATGGCGAATGGCCGTGAGCACGTCTTGCAGAAAGCGCCGTTCGGGGACGTGATAGTGGACATCGTTGGCCGCCGCGAGGGGGAGCTGCGCCGCCTTGGCGCGAGCGCTGGCCTGGACGAGGGAACGCTGATCGTCGGGCCCGCAATGGAGTTCGGCAAGAGCGTAGCACTTTTCGGGGAAGAGTTCGCGGTAGCGGAGCAGGTCGGTATCGGTCGCCTGACGCAGGGGAACGCCCGCGAGCAAGCCGGCGGCATGAGCGGCGAGGTCGTCGAACGTGAGCCGGCACTCCCCCTTGGGAGCGTTGCGGCGGCCGAGCGTGAGAAGGCGGGCGAGCCGGCCATACCCTGCTCGATCGCTCGCCCACACCAGCACGGGCGAAGCGTCGACGGGCGTGAGTTCGGCGCCGACGAGCAGTTTCAGATTCGCAGCCTTGGCGGCGACATGAGCCCGCACGACGCCCGCCAGCGTGTTGCGATCGGTGACGGCGAGCGCGCGATAGCCCAGTTCGCCGGCCCGCGTCGCCAGTTCATCCGCATGAGACGCTCCTTCCAGAAAGGAGAAATTCGTCCGGCAATGAAGTTCGGCATACGGAGACGGCGGCGGCGTTCTCTCAACCGGCGCGAGGGCGTCGCGTTTGCTCGGAGGAAGTTCGGGCATGGGAACGGCTCACGCGAAGATGCCGTGCAAAAACCACGCTCCGCGAAGTTGATCGCGAAACAGCCAGAAGCGTTCGCCGAGGGAGGTTTCAACTCGGTAATAGTCTCGATGAACGTCGTGGCCGCGCCACCAGCCGGTTTCGATCCGCTGCGGGCCCCAGAAGCGGGCGATGTCGTACGAACGTTGCCGCCAGGCCATGCGCCGCGGCTGTTCGTTCGCGGTTTCGACGTGAATCGACAGCGGGGTCGGCAGCAAATCGATCGGATACATGAGGCCCCGCCTGGGGGAATCTTCGAGAGCCGGGGGATCTTGGAGGGCGGCCTTCCCCTGGAGGCGGGCGCCTTGTTGCCCCAGCCAGGGGACGTATTCCCAGGCGAACTCGGGCTGCGCCTCGGGCTTGAGCCGTGGTTCGACGACGGCGGCGTCGCCCAGGCGATTGCTCACGCGTTCGACGAAATCGCGAAACGCCGCCTGCCGTTGCGGGGCGTCTTCCGACTCGAACCAGCGCGGTTGCCGTGTTTCGAGCGGGGCCACGAGAGCACGCGTTTCGATCAACGTGACCGCGGCCGGCAGACGCACGCTTTCCAGCCGAAGCCGCAGCAATTCGAGAAGACGCTCGATCGACTGCGTCGGGTGCAGCAGGCCCAGCGTGAATTGAGTGCGGGTGCGGTCGACGGTCGTCAGCGAGCAACGCAGACGCTGAACGCCGACGTGCCGCGGCATGGCGGTCGCGACGATCTGCCGAATGAGCTGGGCGAGCACGTTTTCGATGATGGTGAGGTGATCGACGGGATCTTCGAATTGCCAGGTCGCGCGCACCGGTTCGACATGCCGCTCGGGGATGACAAGCTCGGGAATCGTCCCCAGAGCCTGATCGAGACGCGTCAACGTTTCCTGGCCGAAACGACTCGCGACATCGGCCCGCGGCAACCTCATCACCTGGCGAATCTGCCGTAAATCGAACTGCTGCAAAAGACGAACGATCTTCGGCGGCAAACGCAAAACGTCGACGCCGAGGTCCGGAACGATGTCGCGATTGCGTCCCGGCGGAATGAGGTTCTGCGGCGGACGCGGTGCATGAGCCAACGCCCACGCAGCCCCGACGCCATCGGCGATGGCGATGCGGGCCAACCAACCCAGCTCCCGAAGATGGGCCCGCACCGTTTCGATCAAGGAACTCTCGCCGCCAAAGAGGTGAGCGCTGCCGGTGATTTCCAGGAGTAAACTGGAGGGCAGGGCGGCTTCTTCCAGAGCGACAAGGGGCGTATAACGCTGGCAGGCGACGGCCAGAGCCCGCAGTCCGGCCCGGTCGGCGTTGTCGTCGTGCCGCACAAAACGCGTCGGCATCCCCGCCAACAACGATTCGGCCTCCCCCAGCGGCATGCCCGGGCGAACGCCGCCGCGCGCCGGGCCGTGCGAGCAAGCCGTCACGGTGAAGGAGCCGCGCAAGCCCGTCGCGGCCAACAAGCGGCTCGCTTCGCTCCGTTTGGCGAACAGCACGACGGGCCGACGGTCGCGGGTTTCATTCCGCACCCGCTGAATCGGCCAGTTCGGCAACCACAGGCACATCATCCGTTTCATGATTCAACTC
>JBAXFO010000074.1:0-11057 GCA_037139885.1 Planctomycetota bacterium | reverse complement strand
GATCGGGATCGGAGCGGAAAGCGTATCTTCGAGCAGCGCTAAATCGCTGACAATCGGTTTGTGTGGAGCGACGACCTTGACGTCGTAATCCTCGACTTCGCCGTCGGCGGCAGGGCCGTTTGGCCCAAGCCCGCCGGCGGCGCTGATGCGGAAGCGGGCGAATGTATTGCCGACCGTCGCACCGGTCGGAACGGCGATCTGGATCAGTTGCGTCGGCGACGACAAGATAGTCGTGAACGATTCGCCCGCGTCGTTGAAGACGCCGTTCTGGTTGAAGTCGACGAAGTAGTTGAGGATTGCGGGCTTGGCGGCGGTTGCGCTCGATGCGATCGACAGGTTGAGCGTCGTGCCGGCGACGAACGTCGGCATGACGGCGATGGCGTCGTCGTTGTCGCCGCTGGCGTTCGCCGTCGGTTTGCCGTTCGAGTCAACGCCAACGCCGGCGCCCAGATAGACCTTGGGGGCGCCGACGGGGTCCGCGATCAGACCGGTGGGAGCAAAGAGCATGTGTCGTGGGCCGTTGTCGGCGAGGGTCGTTCGATAGTTGCCGGCGGACGTTCCGTTGCCCGTGTCGGGCGCGTCGCCGTAATCCATGCGGACGTCCCAGCCAATGACATCGAGAAGTTGCACGTCGAGCGCCGTCACATCGCCAAATTCGGCCGGCGCGATCGAAGGATCCATGACGCCGAGACCAAGGTTGTCCTTCCAGTGGTGAGTTTCGTTATGATCGCCGTTGTTGGTGCCGGTCGAAAACTTTGCGAGCTGGGTGGCGCCGCCGTCGATGGAGAAAAACTTGCTGGCGAGGTCGGCGCGCAGGTCGAGATCGGCGCCGGCGGCGATCGACGCCGCGGAAAAGCGAAACAGGTCTTGCGGCTTGAGGACGATCTGGTTGTCCTGATTGTTCGCTGGATTGTACTGGGTTCCGTTCGGTTTGCTGCGGAAGTCGACGGTCTCGGCGCCGCTGAGAAAGCCGAGCATGTGGCCGATCTCGTGCATGGCGGTGCCGACGAAGTCGTATTTGCCAGCGCCAATGCCGTCGCTGCGGTCGTAGTCGAAGTTGTTGATGCTGCGAAAGGTGATGATGCCGTCGAGTCCGGGGTCGTTGGCGGCGCGCAGCCCCATGGCTTTGGCGTTGGCGCGAGTGAAGTTGAAGTAGGTGTTGTTGTCGGTGCCGTTGGCGTCGAACATCGCGGCGCCCGTGTTGTAATTGGTCGTATAGATCTTCGCGGAGTCGCCCGCCGGCAAGTGCGCGACCGCCGAAACGTCGGAGACGGAACGTTGGTCCGCGGTCAGCGCATTGCGAATCTCGGTCAGCGATTTAATCGTGTTCGCCGGCGACGTTTGCCCCAGGCCCGGGGCGCTGGCCGAGTAGTCGATGGTCACGTTGACGATGATGTCGTCCGTCAGGATCGTCGACCACTGATCGGCGGCGACCTTGAACGCAGCGAGAAGTTGCTGCGGTACCGCGGCGGTCGGAGTGATGTTGAACTCAAGGCCCTTGCCGGCGTACGGAACGATCCGGTCGTCCAGCGCCTCGACCGATGGTCGCGAACGGCCGGCTTTGCGAAGCGCCTGCGGCTTGCGGAAATTGCGGAAAGGGTTGCGAAGGAACTTCATCGAAATGCTCCGTTCGAAGTGGCACGGCGAAATGAGCGTCCGACCATCAGGACGACGAGGGGAATCAAGTGACGGCGCAAAGACTCATGACCGTAGGTGAATTCGATCAACAGAGGACGACATCGCCTCTTCCGCAAGAAAGATGCGCCGCCAATGAATCTGTGACCGAGAAATTGAAGATTTCTTGATGTGGCCCCACCGATGTCAGTCGGCGTCGCGGAGTTCGCCGCTCGTGCGCCAATCGGGAGGCAGGAAAGGTTGGACGTACTTCATGACGCCGATGTCGATCAGTTCTTCTTCGATGCGAAGAGGGGTGGCGTTTTCCAGCGTGCGAGCGATCTCGGCGACCAACAGTTCGGCGAACAACCGCCGGCCGCGGCTGACCTGTTTGCGGAACGCGGCCGGCTGCACAATTCTGCCGCACAAGCGGCTGACTCGCTCAGCCAGTTGCGTCGAGGTCTCTTGGGGATGGTCCACGAGCGTGCGGAGCGTGCTGTAGTTCAAGCTGCCGGGGTTGTCGTTTTGATGGTTTTCGAGAGCCTCCCAGACGCTTGTTAGCACGACCTTACGCCAGCCAGCGATCCATTCTTCGTCCGCGGGAAACTCCGGCCCCGCTTCCGCGGGAACCTGCGCCAGCCGTTCGATTTCGAGCGTCGTCGTCGCCTTCCGTCGCAGATGGGCGAGCGCGGCGTTGCGAACGGACGCAATCAAATAGTCTCGAAAGCGTCCGTGAATCGCGGTCTTCTCGACGAGCCCCCGTTCGACCACACGCAGCAGAAACACCTGGCAAACGTCTTCGACATCGTGCGGATTCTTCAGGAAGACCCCAAGATATCCTTGGATGGCGGGAGCATAGCGCATCACGAACTTGACGGGGTCTTGAATCAACGGCCAACGCGTGGAGATTTGATTCAATCCCTCGCGGGGCATGTCGGACGAAAAGAAAGGGTCGTGCACACTCTGCCCCCGACGGGACGCGGTCATGGCTGCGCAGGCAAGAGTCGGGTTACGTCCCACAGACGCAGCGTCTGGTCCGAGCTTCCCGTGGCAAGAATACCTCCCTTGCCGGCAAAAGCAAGCGACGCCACTTCCTGACTGTGCCCCTTGAAGGTCGCGACTGCGGCTCCCGTCTCGGCGTTCCAAATCACGACATCGCTCCCGCAGCCCCCGGCCAAACGCGAGCCGTCACCCGAATAGGCAAGGCAGCGGCAAACGCCCGAAAGCCGTTTGCTGTCGAGCATTTTTTCCCCGGCGTAGTCCCAAATTTGTAGCGTGGGTACATCGCCATTGAGGCCAGCCGCCGCCAGCGTGCCGCCGCGCGGCGAACAGGCAATCGCCAAGATACTCATTTCCGTGCGAAGCTCTCGCCAGATCCGGCCGGTCTCGGCGTCCCACATAATGACGCGCTTGTCCCGGCCGCCGGAAACGACTTGGTGCCCAGCCGCGGAAAATGTGACCGCAGCGACCTTGCCACGGTGCTCCATTTTGAAAGCGAACGCATCCCGGCCGGTGTCGATGTTCCAGCTCTTCAAGTACGGCTTACCAAAGCCCTCGCCAACAGGCTCCAGGCCAGCCACCAGCGTTCGCTTCGTCGGCGAAAACGCGAGCGTCACAACGCGGCTCACGCTCTTGTCCAGCGGCAACGTTTTTTCCGCTCCCGTGTCAATCTGATAGAGCTTGGCGCCATTCGTGTTGCCGGTCGCAGCCGCCAGGGTTTTGCCGTCGGGCGAAAACGCGATGGCGTGAACTTGGGTGATCGTGTTGTTGCGACGCGGAGCGAGCGTCGTCGGTTTCTCGCCTGTCCAGCTATCGAAAACGAGAACGCCGCCGTCGCCCCATGCGTTCGCGGCGGCCAGCAAGTGATCGTCCAACGTGAACGCCACTCCCGACACCAGGCCGGACGTGCCAAGGACCAACCCTTTTTCGGTGATGCTCTCGCGAAACGCGGCAGCCTTCTCGAGCCGCGACGTCAGGTGCGCCATCGCGGTCCGCTCGCCCTCGACGCTCGTCCGTTTTTGCAAAACCTGGATCGCTATGGCGGCATTCTTCATTTCTCCGGGCTGCCGATTGCGAATTGCGTTCTCGCCCGCTGCGGCGCGACTTGGCCAATCGTCTTGCGGCGCCGCCGGACCGCCCCGGCCCACGAACAAAAACGCACTCGCCACGACAGCGAAAACAAACGACGCGATCGACACGTTGATCGCCCTTGAGCCGAGCCACTTTCGAGGCGAGACCGCTTTCGTGCTTTCCGCCGGATACGCCATCGCGATGCTGAACGGGTTGGTCGCATCGAGCGCGTCGGGCTTACACCAGGCGAAAGAATTTGCCGCTGTCTGCGAATCGCTGGCGCTAAGCTCCGCGGGCGCGTTCACGATCGCCAGCAATTCCGTCAAGAGCGAGTCGGCGTCGGTGTAGCGCTGGGCTCGATTTTTCGCCATGGCCCTGCGAATGATCGCCGCGCATCCGTCGGGGATGTCCTCGATCACGTCGCGTGGGTCAGGGATGCCTCGGGACGTATGCGCGAACAGAACCTGAACCGAATCGCTACCGGGAAACGGAGGCCGACCTGTTAAAAGTGCGTAGTATGTGGCTCCTAATGAATAGATATCGCTCCTTTCATCCACGCGGCTGCCCTGCCCCTGCTCGGGACTCATGTAATGGGGCGTACCGATCACGGCGTCCACCAACGTGACGACCGTTCCCTTGCGCCCCGCGGATTTGACCAGACCGAAATCTCCGAGTTTGACGACGCCCTCTTGCGACCGCAGAATGTTGGCGGGCTTGATGTCGCGATGGATCAACCCGGCCTTGTGCGCCGCGCTCACGCCCCGGCAAACGTCGATCAGGATTTGCGTTGCTTCCTGCCACCGGAAGCGGCCTTTCGTCCGCAAATAATCCTGGGCGCTGCCGCCATTGACCAGTTCCATGACAATAAATTGCTTGCCCTGCGCCTCGCCGATGTCGTAGACCGCAACGACGTTGGGGTGGTTGAGCTTGGCCGCGCCCTGGCCTTCCCGAAGAAATCGCTTCACCGCCTCTGGACTCGTCCGGCCATCCTCCGGCAACATCTTGATGGCGACCTGACGCTGGAGCAGCGAATCGAACGCTTGATAAACGATCCCCATTCCGCCCTGACCGAGCTGCTGGGTCAGCACGTAACGACCCAGTTGAATTTCCGAAAGAGACGACGGCTCGACGCCGCGCGTCTGCGCCCCCTTGGGTTTCGAAGGCGTCGGCGACTGGGATGGAGAACTGTGCAGTTCCAAGTGACTACCTTGATCGAGACTTTGATTCGAACGGGGCGACCGATGCCGCCGTCTAGCATAGCGCTCGTAAGGGCCCGCCGATAGGACGGGATCGAAATTCCTTGCTGTCCATGGTGCGAAAAACTTGAATTGCGTGCGTCGGTTTCATCGTCCGACGCGGCTTCGGCGCGTCGGACCGACGCGCGTCTCCCGGCTTCCCGAGCCGGTGTTTTTTCACGCGTGCCGACCCTATCCGCCGCGTGGGCGTGGCCCATCCAATGTGGCTTGCGGGCAACGTAGGCGACTCTTGATCGGGCACAGTTGTGCTGGCGGCGAACCTCGCTGGCGCAGGGAGCCTGCACCCTCAGTACGACCTCTTTATGCAATGGGCGACGGGGAAGCGGCCATGCCTGGAGGCGATGCGACCAACACCATGCGGTTCACGCGTAAGCGCTGGATCGATCTATTCGCCGACTACCAGGCCCGCATCGAAATCGTTTACCTGGAACTGCCACAGGCGATGATTCGTGCGCAGAATCGCCGCCGGCCGTCGCCGGTCCCCGACGAGGTGATCGACCTGATTGATAAACTGGAACCGCCGACGCCGACGGAGTCGCATGCGTTGATTCACTCCGACGGGGACCGCATATAACCGATCGAGGCCACCGGCATGACCGACCGCGTCCACAATCCGCCCAACTTGATCTTCTCGCCCGGAACGCAAATCGTGACGTTGCGCGACGTCCTGGCCGACGGCGGCAGGGTGCTTCACGCACGCGGTTCTGTGGCGGTTGTCGTGAAGTCGCCCGCCGATCACAGCCACGGCTATCGCGTCCGCTTTACCGATGGCTTTGAGGTGTCATTAAAGCGTCAAGACGTCGTCATGTTGGCGCTCTTTTGCAACATGCTTCGGAGCGGCCAAGGACACCGGCCCTGACCGAGCGGAGCGGCCCGCGCGGTTGCGGTGGGGTTGCACGCGAACGCTGACGCGCAAAGTGCGGTGGCGCAATGCGGTCAGCGGCGGCGGCGAAACGCTCCGGAGGAGAGGGAGCAGAATCTACTCCTTCTTGCCATGCCCGTGATGCGCGTTCGCAAAGATCGAATTATGCCGATCGCCGCGAGCGACGATGTACGCGATGAGGTCGAGCGCTTCTTCGCGCGACAACTTGTCGAGCAACCCCTTCGGCATCAGCGACACCTTCGATTTCACCTGCTCGTCGACATCCGCCTTGCGGATCACGAGCGGCTTTCCCTTGGCAAGCGGATTGTCGACGACGTGATAGGATTCCGGCGTTTCGGAAACGACGAGCCCCGTCACCGAGCGGCCCGACGACAGCGTGAACGTCGTCGACTGGAACTTTTCGTTGATGCGTTTGGACGGCTCGAGGATATCGGTCAAGATGTCGGTCGAGCCGAGCTTGAGATCGAGCTTGGCGAGGTCGGGGCCGAACTCGTTGCCTTCGCCGTTGAGCTTGTGGCAGGCGATGCAGTTGGCCACCTTGAACGCCGACTTGCCGACTTCGAACGACCGGCCGGAGAGTTTCTTCAAATCGGGCGCGAGTTCATCGAGTGTCCACTCGTGGCCCTGTGTGCCGACCTTGAGCAAGGCGTCCTTGACGACCAGGTTTGCTTTCGCGGGATCGGCCTGATAGGCGGCGACATCGTCGACGACGTAAAGGGCCGCGTACATACGGCGCCAGTGGCCGGGATAGGTGCAAACGATCGGGTAAACGCCCGGCGTCTTCGGCGCCTCGAACGTCAGCGCCTGCGTCTCGCCCGGCAGGAGCAGACGGCTGCCGAGCAGGACGTGCGGCGACGCGGGGATGAACTGGCGTTTCGCGGCATCGGCGGTCTGGGCGGTCGATTCGGCGAGAAGACCGACTTCTTCGAGAGTCCCCGGCTTAATGATCGCGAGGTTGTGCGGCATGAAGTCGGTGTTGGAGAATCGGAGCTCGAACGCCCGACCCGCTTGCACGACGATCTTGTCCTTATCGTAAATCATGCGCTCGGGAACGGTCCCGATGGCGATGACGCGAACGTCGGCGTTCTTGAGCCGCTGGTCGATTTCCGCCGCCTGCGCGGGCGGCAGCAACTTGGCGAGTTTGGCGGCGAGGCCGATCGCTTCCTTGGCCGCCGGCTGGGTGCGATCCTTGGCGGGCAACTCGGTGATGTGGGCCACGAGGTGATCGACGACGGAGCGAGCGTCCCCCTGCTTCCAGTGTTTGGCGGGAATGGCGCTCAGGACGGCGATCGCCGTCGTCCGTTGTCGGCCCGCCTTGACCAGGGCGGAAACGTCGCGAATGATCTCGGCTTCGTGATTGGGAATGAGAGGGATAACCGCGAGCGACGCTTCGAGCGTGGCGTCGTCGCCGCGGCTCAAGAGGGCGCTGACGTGCGGATAGAGACTATCACGAACGGCCGGCGAATCGATGAGGAGCGCGGCGGCGAGAACATCGCGGGCTCGGGCGTCGTTCGTGCCGGCGTAGGAAAAGGCCTCGTCGGCGGAGTTTTCCGCCGTCATCCACGTGGCCAGGCCGAAGCGGCGGGCTTCGGGAGTTTTCCCCTGGGTCGCCAGCTTGCGCCACCGCGGCGCGAGCGTCTTCAGTTCACCCGGCATCTGAAGGCTCACGAATTTCGCGAGCGCCGCCAGACCGGCGACCTCCGTCGGCCGGTCGAACTCGTCGCCCAGATCGAACGCCAGCACGAGCGGCGCTGCCTTCTTCAGGCCCGCGAGCCCCTTGATAGCCGTTTCCGCTTGATCGGCCTTGATGTTGGTCCGGACGAGGACCGCGCGATAAGCGGCCTCGTCGGCGTCGGGTTGTAGGAGTTTCTCGATGCTGGTGTTGCGCAGCGAATACGCCACCGCGGCGGACGACAGCTTCCGCCCGGCCTTCTTCTCTACGGCCAAGTAGTTGTCGACGTTGATCGACTTCAACGCCTCCTTCAGAATGAATTCGAGATGCGCATCGATCGGCAGTCCGGCGGCGACGCAGATGACCTCTGCGGCGTCGGGGCCGTTGTAGAAGGTCGCCGCGATCATCGCTTCGCCGCGGACACGCGGGTTGGAATCGCCCGCCAGCTTCACCAGCAGCGGACCGGCGCCTTTCACCTTGGCGTGCCAGTCGCGCAGCACGCGCGTCGCCGCCGCCCGGACGTTGCCGTCGGGCGATTCGAGAACGCGGCGCAGAAGGTCTTCGTTGGGAACGTGCAGCATCGAATGAACGAAGAGCGCTTCGAGCAACGGCTGCGCATGGGCGGGATTGGCCGGATCGAGCTTGGCGGCGAACTTCGCGGCGGCGGTCGTCGCGACATTCTCCGCGGCGCCGGACGCCAGCGTCGTCTGATACGGATGCCCGACGAACCTCGTCAATTCGAGCCGAGCCCGGTAGCGAACATCGTCATCGGGCGAAGCGAGGTGTTCGACCACCTCCTCGACCGGCTTGCCCTGCATCTTGACCGGCTTGCGCAGCGGTTGTCCGTCGACGGTAACGCGGTAGATGCGGCCGTGGGTGTGATTGCGATTCGGATCGCGAAGGTTGTGCTGGAGGTGGCCGATCAGCGGATTCTGCCAGTCGGCAATGTAAAGGGCTCCGTCGCCGCCGATGCGGACGGCGGTGGGACGGAAGTTTGGATCCTTCGAAACCATGATCGGTTCGGTCGGCGTCACGAAGAAGCCGGAATCGCGGTCGACGAATTTGTTCTGGGCGACCCCCTGAAAGCCGATGCAGTTGGCGATGAGATAGTTGCCGTGCAGGTCCTTCGGGAAATGGCTGCCGGCGATCAGGCCGGTACCGGCGACGGGACGGATCGTCTTGGCCAGGAGCGAACGCGGCGTGCTGCGCGGCGCCCAGGCGACGTGTCGGCCATCGCCGCCGGTGCCGTCGTTGACGAACTGATTGCCCCAGCGGTCGATGCAATCGCCGTGAGGGTTCGGGCCGATGTTGTAGTGGAAGGTCGTTTCGAAGGTGAGCGGATCGAAGCGGTAGACGCCGGTGCCGGTGTTGCGGAACGGGGCCTTGGTCGGCGATTCGATGCCGAAGACCTGAAAGATGCCGCTCGAATAATAGAGGGCGCCGTCGGCGCCGATGACGAACGAGTTGGCGGTGTGATGCGTGTCGGCGGAGTCGATGCCGCTGCAAATGCGGATGCGCACGTCAGCGACGCCGTCGCCGTCGGTGTCTTTGAGGAACAAGAGATCGGGCGCTGAGGCGACGAGGACGCCGCCGCCCCAAAATTCGAAGCCGGTCGGGTTGTGGAGCTTGTCCGCGAAGACGACGCAGCGGTCGGCCTGGCCGTCGCCGTCGTCGTCGTAGAGCGTCACGAGGGCGTCCTTGAGTTCTTCGTTGGGATGCCAGTGAGGATACGACGGCCAAACGGCGGCCCAGAGATTGCCGTTGGCGTCGACCGACAATTGCACCGGGTTGGCGATTTGCGGGAACTTCTCCTCCGACGCGAACAAGTTGATCGACATCCCCTTGTGGACCGTCATCGACTTGATCGCTTCTTGGCCGCTCTGGAAGACGTGCGAGCCGTCGGGGTTCTTCCCTGGCTTGTTGGTCTTGATCTTGAGCGGCGGCGGGGCGTTGCTGTCGTCGACCGTGATGTCGCCCCCCTGAGCGATCGCCCAGACGCGGCGGTCGCGGTTGGCGGTCTTCACCTCGAAAATCTCAGCCTCACGCTTCGAGATGGTGGCGTTGGTCTGGCCGTCGTAGTTGCCCGTGCCCGAGCGGCCGCCGTAAACGTTGTAGCCGTCGGTCACGCGGTAGCGGTTGAACCAGTAAACGTTCTTGTCGACGACGGCTTCGCGCAGCCGCCTGAGGTGCGCCTCGTCGCGCTCGCCGGCCTTGCCGAAGAGGGCGGCGTCGATGACCTCGGCGAGCGCCCGATCGCCGTTGTCGGTCGGGTGGATGCCATTGACCGTGAGCGGCGACTTGGCCTTCGCGTAAAGAGCCTGCGACGGCCCGAAGAGATCGACGAACGGAACCTTTCGTTCGGCGGCGACCTCGGCGATCGCCTTCGCGTACAGGGCCAGTCGAGCGTTGTTCGCCTTGCCGTCGGGCAGATGCGGCGAGCGCAGATCCTCGTGCGCGATCGGCGAGACGAGAACGACGCGCGGGGCCGAGACGCCGTTGTACTTCTGCCCGGCGGAATGATCGAGGAATGCGTGCAGTTGCTTACGGAAGTCTGCGAGGCCGGCTTCGCCGCGGAACGATTCGTTGTAGCCGAAGAAGGCGAGGATCACGTCGGCCTTCGAGTTCGTCAGATGGACATCGGGGCTTCCGAAGTTCTGTTCGCGGGGCCGTAGGGCGACCTCGTCGGCGGCGTAGCCGAGGTTGCGGATGACCAGTTCGTGTTTCGGGAACCGGTGCAAGAGGAGCGTTTCGAGCCAGCCATCGTGCTGCATGCGATCCGCAAGTGTGTTGCCGATGAGGCAGATGTGGTCGCCGCGTTTCAGTTCGAGGGGCGCTTGAGCGATCGCCGGCGACGCGGAAACGAAGGTCGACCCGAGCAAGACGCAAAGGCAAAAGAGAGGCCGCAGCATGAAGAACTCCAAGGGGTCAGGCAGAAGTTGGCGAGGGTGAACGTCGAAGCCGGGCGTCATTAAATGACTCATCGCATCATCAGTGTAGCAACCACGAGCGCCGCGATGACGCCGACGCCGCCCAAAAGCGCCAGTCGCGATGTGCCCGACTCCACCAGGAACCTTCCAGCTGATGCCGGCCGATCGGCGGCAGTTTCCCGAATTTCGTGGGCCGGCTTTCCGTGCCTGCGTTGCCCGTGGACCATGAGAAACCTCCGCTGTTTGCCGCCGTCGTGGCGGCTTTGTCGTCGGCGCTCACGCTCAGAATGAACGGAATTGAATAATCGTAAACCCGCCGTCGTGGAAGATCAAGCGTATTCGCGCGTCTCGCGTCTTGCTCCAGCAGCCGCCAAAAACAGCCGGCGGAGGCCGCCGCTTCGCCTCGCGCGGAGCCGTAGACCGTTAAGAGCCCGTTTACACCTGTTAGGAAAGCATTGACGCTCTTTCACGCAATTTCCTTGCGATCGACCCTCAAATTTGCTATCCTAATTTTCATGCGGGGAAAAAATCGCTTATCGAGGCCTCGGCCCTGACTGCGACTTTCGGGCAGGGATGCCAATCGGGACGAGCGCGATTCGGCCGTCGCCCAGCGGTCGCGTCGCTGCTCTCCTTTC
>JBAXFO010000073.1:0-11069 GCA_037139885.1 Planctomycetota bacterium | reverse complement strand
TCGTATACCCAGCGAATGCCGGTGAGAGCGATGTCGTCGCGCACCGTGCCGCCGAAGGGCAAGACGGCGTTTGGCGTCACCAACAAGCCCTCGCTGGCGCCGGTGCCGGTGAGCGATCGGGCCAGGCCGTCTTTAAAGCGTGGCTTGCGAAGGACCACGCCGAGTTCGAAATTCAGAATCTCCGGGGCTTGATCGTCGATCGGGCGGATGCGGACGCGACGTTTGCCGCGAACGTTGTCTTCGTCGAAGAATTCGAACTGGAACTCCATGGCTCGGTCGATTCTGTCGAAGCGCACCGAGAAGCCGGAGCCGTCGGGGCTACGCGTCACGGCGTTGTCGGGGACGACCACGCCCGGATCGCGCAGTTGGCCGGCCGGGCTGATGCGGATGCCGTCTTTGAGGGGGCGATCGACGATGGCGTTGAGCGTGAGATTCGTGCCGAGGGGGACATCGATGGCGCTGGTCTCGCCCGTCACCGAAATCTTGACGCCCTGGAAGATTTGCTTAATGCCCTTGAGGGGCTCTTGCGAACCGGCGATCCAATGGTAGAGGTATGCCGGCTCTTCCTTGTCGATCGAGATTTCGCGAATCGAAGGCGGTGGGGCGAGCGTAATTCGCAAGGGGGGCGTGAAATAGTCGCCGCCGCTGACGAAGAAGCTCACCGATTCTTTGAGGTCGGCCAGGCCGAACGCGAACTTGCTCTGTCCCTTGCTCTCGCCGGGGGCGGACGAACGGGTCGTCGCGCCGCGGAAGACGATGCCGACTTCCTTGGGTTGTTCGAGTTTGCGAATCTGGCGATTCCTCCGCGCCGAAGCCGCCAACTCTTCGAGGGCGGCTTCGAGCTCGCGAAGGGTCGGCGTGGCCGAGGGATGCTCGGCCGTCAATCGCGCCTGCACATCGGGGCGTTCGATTTGCAAAAGGAGTTTGTCGAGGTTCCACGTCGTCCAGTCGCCCAGAGTCGCGACCGCCTTGAGCGCTCCGGACTTTTCGAGATTGTCGCGCAAAGCCGGATCGGCCGCGAGTTCCTTGGCGACTTCGCCGACGGTCTTGCCCTGCCAATTTGCGGGGACGGAGCCCGCGGGGATCGACGCATCGAGATCGTCGAGATCGATGATCCAGCCGGGCCAATCCGCGGGGATTTCGATGCCGGCGACGCGATCGCGCGACAAGAGCGTTTGCATATCGCCGACATTCAATGCCCGCCAACCGCCGACGGCCCGCGCATCGGGAACGACCCACGACACCGCGCGGACGACGAGTTCGGGCCGAGCTTCATCGCGGCCGACCCGCATCTCGCCGGGATGTTTGGGAGTGTCTTGAAAGCGAACGATTTCCAGTTGAGCGCTGCGCAGCCAATAGGAGTCTTGCAGTTGCACGTTGCGTTCGGTCCAGATCGACGCGACATCGCGGAAGCGCCAAAAATTGTCGATCGGCGAGGCGAGAACTCCGCGAATCGCCTGAACGCCCAGAGTGGCCGCCATCACGATGACAAACATGCCGACGGTCGCAAAGCCGACGAGCCACCAGTGCCGCCGCAACCGGGCCCAATCGAAGACCTCGTGCACCGGCACGCGTTCGACGCGCTCGGCGGCTTCGTTGACGGTCTGCGCCAGCATCGCTCCCGAGAAGCCGTACGATTCGGCCTTTTTCGGATCCGACAGTTCGACCGCCGTGATCAGGCGATCGCCGAGTTCTTTGGGGAAACGGCGTTCGAGCACGAGGGCGACGGCGGGATCGCTGAATTCTTTGAAGAGCCGCACGAAGAGCTTGGTGGCGATGAGATAGCCGACGCCGATCGCGATGCAGGCGAGCACGCCGATGCGGACGCCGCGGGACGCCTGTCCGCCGACATCGATGAAATTGAGTTCGAGAACCCAATCGTACGCCGTGGCGAAGAAGGTGCCGTAGTCGATGAACAGGCCGACCCAGAACCAGATGGCCAGGAACAAAAGGACCGCCGCCGCCGTTTCGAGGAGAACGTAACGGCGGATGTGCGACCGCACCGCATCGAGCGGATGCCGCACGCGCGGAGCAGTTTGCGGAGACGACGAAACCGTGGCCATGGAAAAACCTCAAACGACTCATCTGTGGGGCAAGCAGTCCGCTTGCCGCGACCCGGGCAAGCCGGCAGCTTGCCCCACGGCCCTTGTCCTTGCGCCAATGTCCTTACGCCAACTTTAACAGCTTCCGCGTCAGCCATTCGACGCCCAAGAGCGTGACGATGGCGACCAGCACATACGAAACATCGAGCGGCAGAATCGGCCAGTCGGGGCTTGCCGCGATGTTGTAAATCACCGGGACGAGAGCCAGCAGCGCCCCCGCTCCGGCGAACAGGCCCGCGAAAAGATATTGCCCGAAGACGAGCAGAATCGCTCCGCCCAGCAAACCGACTGCGAGCGGCGTCGCCCAGGCCAGGTGGAACGCGCTCACCTTCAACCCCGCGTCGACGCCCTTGTCCCACAGATCGAAGAGTTTCCCTTTCACCTGTTCGCGCTTGGGCGCCAACGGTCGCAGAACGTCGTTGATCGAATCGGCTTGATCGAGGCGGAAGAAGAGCCGCGGATCCTGTTTGGCGTCACGGCCCTCCTCGGAAACCGGCTGCAACGCCGACAACACCTTGCGGCGCGTCTCCGCGGGCAACGGCTCCAGCGCCCCCTTGGCCTCGCTCGCCAATTGATAGAGCAGGCCGAAATTGTTGCGGACATTATCGAGTTCTGGATTCGGCTTGCGCACGGTCAAACGCTGCGACAGCGATTCGTTCGTCCCGGGAATCGGAATGCGGAATTCGTATTCGCCCGGCTCCTTCAAACGGAAGTTGCCTGCGAACCAACCGGCCCAGTCCCCTTGCGTCGGCTTCGCCTTGATGTCGAACGTTTCGTCTTTCTTCGGCGGGCCATCCTGAGCGTCCAGTCGTTTGACGTAAACCGTCGGCTTCAAATCGCTCGGCAGGGCCAGCAGATCTTTCCCCTTCACCTGGGCCTCAAAGCTGACATTGCCGATGGACGTCGTCCGCGGCAACAAGATGCGGCCATACTTCTTTTGCTGCGTCGTCCCGGAACTCATGTAGCGGCACAGTTTGATCCAGAAGCGTTCGTGATAGATGTCTTTCGAGTGCCGCAGACGCCACGTTTCGCCCGAGCCGATGTAAAGAGATTTCCCGTTGCCGTAACGCATGGAGACGATGAACGGTTGCTCGTCCTTGCCGTCGTTGATGCGCGACGACTCGGGCCCGGCGAAGGTTGCGATGACGGCGGAATCGGACTTGATCTTGTCAACCGGATAGTAGTTGTAAAAGCCGCGCTTGGGTTTCACGTCTTTGATGCTTTGGGGGCGGACGCCGTCTTCCCAGAAGAATTTGTCCCAGCCGGCGGTCGGCGCCTCCTCTTTTTCGTCGAGCTTCAGAAAATCGAACTGGCGCGCGGCGGGGGTGAAGTTGAGAACGTAAGGCCGCGACGCATCATGGCCGATTCCCCCCAGGCCATGCAGACGGCTGTCGTTCAAGAAAACGGGGAGCAGCGTTTTGAGGGCGGTGATGTCGACGCCTGCGGGGCGGGCCAGTTGGTACGTATGCACCGGCCCGCCGACGAAGACGATGCCGCCCGAATGCGTGCCGACCCATTCTTTGAGCAGCTTGTACTGATCGACATTGAGCGCCAGCCAGTCCGGATCGATGGCGACGATGACATCGTAATCGCTCAGGCTCATGTACTTTTCGCCCGTATCGCTCGGGCCGATCTTGTTGGGAAAGTTTTGCAGATAGCGCTCGGACTCGACATCTTGATCGACGTGATCTTCGCGGCCCGTTTGCAGCAGCACCGAAAGATCGAGGCGTTTTTCGACGACTTCCCGGTAAAGGAGCGTTCGCAAGAATTGGTATTCGCGCGTCGGCCCGCCGGCGAACAGGAGCACGCGCAATTTGCGTTTCTGGACGAGCACTTCCGTCGGCGGATCGGTGACATGCTCGGCCTTGGGGAACGCCTCACGCGGGTTGCGAGCCACCTTGGCGATGAACTGCCATGTGCCTTCGAGGACGCCGTCTTTGTCGTCCGCGGACTTGATGTCTTTAAGGTCCTGAACGTCGATTTCGAATTCGACGGTGTCTTGCGGATAGTCGCCGCCTTTTTGAAACTTACCTTTCATTGGGCCGAGCAAGGAGGCTTTCTCCACGACCGGTTGGCCCAGAGCGTCTTTCACGCGTTTGGCTTCGAGGAAGACGTTGAATTCTTCATCGGCCAGACCGCTGCCGACGACAGGAACGCGAATCGGAAACTTATCGTCGGGCCGGGCGGTTTCGGGAGCCTGGAGATCGTCGATGCGGATGCTGGCGGGCAGGCGATATTCGCCGACGCCGACGGTCATGATCGGCGTCTTTCTCGTGCCGCTGGAGACGCGATTGACGAACTCGCGCAGGGCGTCGTCGCTGCCGAGATTGCTCTGGCCGTCGGAAACGATGACGATCGCCTGCAGATAGCTATTGCCTTCGAGCTTCGCCAGTTGCAGGGCGGCGCCGCCGAGATTGGTGCCGCTGAGCAGGCCGTCGACGATGTCGTAGTACTTCGCCTTGAGCTTGTCGGCCTCTTCGGCGGGCATCGTTTCGGGAGCCTGGAAATCCTTTTTGTTCGGCTTGAGCCATGCTCCGAGAACATCGGCCGTCGGTTGTTCGGCGGCGTTCTTCCACACCGGGATGACGCTTTCATCGAGCATGGCGCCGAAGCGATAGGCGGTGATCGGCGTTTTCGCGAGCGCTTGTTCGAGGAACGCCTTGCCGCCGCGGTTGCCTTCAAGCAGGAAACGCGCGACTTTGTCTTGCCGGGTCGGAAGCGTGGCCGGGTCTTGGCCGACGGCGGGGAGATCGTCGATCGTCGACACCATGCTGCCCGACACGTCGAACAGGAAGAGGGTCTTGGCGTGATACTCGGTCATGTCGAATGTCTGGCAGCCCGGCAGCAAAAAGACCACGGCCAGGATCGCATAGACCAGGCAGCGTAAGAAACCCAGAAAGCCGGCGATGGCCGGATGCACGGAACGGGAATCTTTGAGATACATCATCGCCACATAGAACAGGGCGACGGCGAGCGTCGGCAGGAGGAGATACCACCACGAGAACAGATTCAAGAAGCCGCGCAGACCCGCGAACACATAAACCGCCGAGACGACGCCGACGAAAACGAGCGGCAACGCCATGCCGCGCAGCCGGTTTTCGCGGCGAAAGAGCGCGAGCAGAACGATGATCGTCAGCGCGAACGCGACGGGCAGTCCGAGCGACCACACGGGGGGCGTTTCGAGGAAACGTCGCCAGATGAATTCCGGCTGCTGTGCGACGGCTTGCGGTTCCATGAAAAAGTCTCAAACGCGGGATGCAATGTTTGTCCGATGAGCCGATCGACCGGGCTTAGCTGCCGCGTGCGATCTGCTTGAGCACCTGGTTTTCATCTCCCTTGAGATGGAAGCTCAGATGCACCGCCAGGGCTTGTTCCGTCACGAGCACGAACAAGAAAATCAGAAAGAGCCAGGGGGACTCGGAGAAATCGCTCGTGCGTGTCACGAGGCTGTTTTCGTTGATGTCGGGGCCCTGGAATTGGATCTGTTCCTTGAACTCGCCGATGACGTTCTTGTCGATCTCGTCGCGGGAAACGCGTTCGAGCGATCCTTCCTTGGCCGTATCGACATTGAAGGTGCGCCCCTGCACCGCCAGCGGAGGACGATTGGCGCCATCCTCCGCGCGAACGGTGGCGATGTAAAGTCCCGGCAGATCGTTGTTGCCGAACTCGAACGTAAGCTGCCCCTTCCCCTCGACGGGGAACGAGTCGCCCTGCTTGACGACCTCCGCCTCTTTCGTCGCGACCGCCTTCATGAACGTGCGCTGGGCCTTCAGTTGTTTGCCCTTGTAAGTCTCGGCGTCGACGGACAAGCGGTCGAGGCCGCCCACGGTGCGATTGTCTTCGCTCGATTGGCTGGAGATGTAGTTCTGCGTTTCCATGATGAACGCGGGATAAATGAGCGACGCCTCGGAACCGCCGGCCCAGTCGTTCCAGTCTTTGCCGGCCGTGGTCAGGACGGCGACGACCTTGCCCTTGCCGAAGTTCGAGGCGACGATGAGCGGGTCGCCGAACTTCACCTGGTCGCGGAGCTTGATCAGTTCGTCGAGCAAGCTGCGGATTTTGGGATCGTTGTTCGACCAAAACCCGATCATGCTCGGGAATTCTTCACGATTGTTCTGGTCGCCTGCGTCGACCAGCATCGCGTCGATGGCCGGCGCCAGCGTGTACGCGAGCTTCTCCGAACCCGGATCCACCAGCGCTTCGAGCGCCCGGCGATGTCGATCGAGCGCCTTGCGATAGGGCGCGAATTCCGCAGCCTCGGTCGCCTTGCTCAGCCGGCCTCGCACAAGATCGAGAACCGTGCCCTGGAAATTTCGTGCGGGGATGTCGTTGGGGAGCGTCGCCAGTTCGAAGACCTTGCCCGGCTCCGCTTTCCATTCCGCGCGCGGCACCTGGAAATAGCGCCGCACCGGCAGATCCTTCAAGACGTTCTTTTGCTTCGAATCCTTGTTGAACAGAGCCCCGAAGATGGGGTAGCGATCGAGGCTGCCGAACTGCTCTTCTTGCAAGAGCAACTGCGGGAAGCCGTTCGACTCGACGCGGCGCGGCTCTTCGCTGGGCGGCGGCGTGAAGGTTTCGCGCAGCGGCACGGGGAAGACGCCGGCGCCTTCCTTGTACAGGTTTTTATTGTACTCCTTGGCCGAGACTTGCGGGCCCAGGAAGAAGCAAACGCCGCCGCCGTCGCGAACGTAGTTTTCGAGGTTCGTCAGTTGCTTGGGCGAAAGCTCGCGGACGTTCATGAGGAAGATGCTCGGAAAGCGCGCGAGATCCGACCGCTCCAGAGCCTTCACCGCCACGCCGCCGCCGAGTTCATCGCCCCAGACGAGATCGTAATTCGCTCCCGGGACGGAGATGATCGCGGTTTGCAGGAAAAAGCTGTCTTTATCGAACTCGGTGCGGCTGCGCGCCCCTTCGCCGTCGATGACCAAGATCGGCACCTTCTCGCGTACCTCGACGCTGGCGAAGCGAACGTTGTCAGCGGCCAGGCCGTCATTCTCAAGATCGCCCAGAGTGTTGCTCTTGAGCCGGGCCGAAATCTGGGCGAAATGCGGTTCGTTCGGTTTGATGTTGGGATTGAAGCGAATCTCGAACGTCACGACTTGCGTGCTCGCGGGGGAGATCTTGAGCGGCATCGGAGGGTTGAAGTCGACTTCCTGCATTTCCCGGCCCGTGGCGTCGTCGTAAACGATCAAGTTCACTTCGGCGTCCCGACCGCTGAAATTGGCGATCGTGGCGGTGAAGTTCACCGGCATCGATTTGCCGGCGACCTTGGTGCCCGCGCGGAGATCGAGAATGCCGATATTGTCGTGCGACAGCGGACTCGCCTGTCCTTTGGACCAGAACGGATGGGCGACATCGATCATACGCACCTTGAAATCGCGCGACGACTTCGCCATCGACTGCAACATTTGGTGCAGACCTTCCGCGTCGGGCCGAGCCCAATCGCGCTGGCGGAAATCGCTGACGATGTGCAGCGTCACGCGGGCTTCGGGATTGTTGTTGACCCAGTCTTGCACCTTCTTGACCCCCTGCTGCATGCTCGCATGCAGGAGCGTCGGTTCCAGGGCGTCGAGGTCGGCTTTCAGTTCCTTGTAGCGGCTGTCGGAGCTCAGGCGGTCGTAGGTCTTCGCTTGATAATCGGGATCGAACGCCGCCTTCGTGATCGGCAGCAGCATGAGTTTATCGTTGGCGTTCGTCTGCACGAGGGCCTTGACGAGCGTATCGAGGACGATTTGTTTCTTGGCGACTTCGAAGCTGGTTTTCGCGACGCCGTTGTCTTTCCAGGTGTCGTTCATGCTGAGCGTATCGTCGAGCAAAACGATGTGCATCGCCTGCTTCGAGGCGAGATCGGAAAATGAAAAGCCGACGAACCGCAACACGAGAAAGCCGGTCAAGGCGATGAGCAGGCAGCGCAGAAAAAGGAGCAAAAGTTGCTCGACGATCAAGCGCCGACGGCTGCGTTTTTGCGCCTTGAGCAGGAACTCCATCGCCGCCCAGCGAATCTTTTTGAACCGCACGCGATTGATCAAGTGAATGATAATCGGCACGCTGACGAGAGCCGCGGCAGCCGCGAGGAATGCCGGATTTAAGAACCAGTCAACCATGAAAAAACACCTTCGGCGAGGCGCGTCGCACGCCGCCTCACGGGAATGAACTCGGCTTTACTTCGCGTTCTTGAGCATCGCCTCGCGGAAGTGCAAGAACTTCGAGAGGACGGCGTCGAGATATTCGCGCGTGTGCACGAGTTGGTAATCGATGCCCCGGCGTGAGCAGCCGCGGCGGACTTCCGTCAGATATTCTTCCAGCGCGGCGATGTAACCCTCGCGCAGCGCCCGTGGATCGCAAAGCACTTCCTGGATCTCTTCCATCCCCTCGAAACGCGTCGTACCGGCGAAGGGGAAAGTGAGTTCCTCTTCGTCGAGAATATGAAACAGCAGGATATCGTGCCGATTGTGCCGCAGCATGTCGAGGCCGCGAAAGAGGGGTTCGCGGTCGGCGAGCAGATCCGAGAAGATAATGATCATGCCGCGGCCCGGAGCGTGCTCGGCGACGCGCTTCAAAATCTTCTCGATGTCGGTCTTTTCGCGGGGCTTGCTGACGTGCAGCGCGGCCGTGAACGCCTGGATGTGGTTCTGTTGACTGCGCGTCGGAATCACTTGTCGGACGTTTTCGTCGAAGGTCGTCAGACCGACGGAGTCTTGCTGGCGCAGGATCAAGTAGGCGAGGCAGGCGGCGGCGGTGCAGGCGTAGTTGTACTTATTGAGCGGACCGTTGCCGTAATGCATGGAGGCGCTGACATCGACGACGAAATGAGCCCGGAGGTTGGTCTCGGCTTCGTACTGTTTGATGTAAAAGCGGTCGGTTTTCGACCAGACTTTCCAGTCGAGATGGCGGAGGTCGTCTCCGGACGTGTAATCGCGGTGCTGGCGGAACTCGATGCTGTGCCCGAAGAAGGGGCTTTTGTGCATGCCGGCGAGGAAGCCTTCGACAGCTTGCTTGGCCCGCAAGTCAAGTTTGGCGATGCGGGCGACCGTTTCGGGATGCAAAAATCGGCGCGGATCGTCTTGCTCTTTGACTGCCACAGGTGAGTCTCGTAGTGGGTGCGGAACTTCGTGGGGCAAACGGACGGCATGCCGGGCGAGCCGACGCCGGCCGCTTCCCCCATCAACGGCCAGCGTTACGAAGCGAAGATCTTCTTGAAGCGATCGTCCCGCGTCAGCTCGCCTTCTTTCGTCGGCGTTTCTTTGAGGAGCCGGTCAATGACGTGATCGGGAGTGATCCCTTCGGAAGTGGCGGTGAAGTTCGTCAAGATGCGATGCCGCAGCACGGGGTGAGCCAGGGCCTGAATGTCTTCACATTGCACATGCGTCCGGCCATAAAGCAAGGCCCGGGCTTTGGCGCCGAGAATGAGATACTGCACGGCACGCGGACCGGCGCCCCACGAGAGCCATTCCGTCGCGAACTTCGGCGAGCCGGGCTCGCCGATGCGCGTCTGCCGCACCAGAGCCAGCGTGTACTGAATGACGAAGTCGGTGACGGGGACGCGGCGTACGAGTTGTTGCAACTCCAAAATCTGCTCGCCCGAAAGGACCGGTTTAACGTCTTCGACGATGGTCGAAGTCGTGCGCCGAGCGATTTCGAATTCTTCCTGGAACGTCGGATACTTCACATAGACCTTGAACATGAAGCGATCTTGCTGAGCTTCGGGCAAGGGATACGTGCCTTCTTGCTCGATCGGATTCTGCGTGGCGAGCACGAAGAAGGGATCGGTGAGCTTGTGCCGCACCCGACCGACCGTCACCTGGCGTTCCTGCATGGCTTCGAGCAGAGCGGCCTGGGTCTTGGGCGGCGTCCGGTTGATTTCGTCCGCGAGCACGATGTTCGAGAACAACGGCCCCTGAAGGAACTTGAACTCGCGCGAGCCCGTCGAGCGGTTTTCCTCGATGACTTCCGTGCCCGTGATGTCCGACGGCATCAAGTCGGGCGTGAACTGGATACGGCTAAACGCCAGCGACAGCGATTTGGCCAGGGTGCTGATCATGAGGGTCTTCGCCAAACCCGGCACGCCTTCGAGAATGCAATGCCCCCGGCTGAACAGGCCGATGAGCAGCTCCTCGATGACTTTGTCTTGGCCGACGATCACGTTCGCAAGTTGCGCCCGGATATTGTCGAATGCCGACTTGAGCTTCTGGACCGCTTCCAGATCGTTCGCTTTGAGATCCGCCACATTACTCATGCTCGACTCACTCGCTTGCGAAAAAGGGGTAACCGACACCAATGGCTTTCCCATGAACGCCCGTCTACGAGGGCGATCTGTGGGAGTCTGACCATTATGACGACCCGGCGCCCCGAAGTTGACAGGAAAATCGCCCGAGCTGGAGAAAAATTGGGCAATCTCTTCCGGTGGGGAAGGACGCGACGAGTTTTCCGAAAGTGCGTTTTGGAAGTGCGAACCGATGGAAGTCGTTGCCCGCGTGGACAATGGCGAGAAGGAGACTGCTCAATCAAGCGAAGGAATTTCACACCCAATCCCCCGGGTCGGCGACTCGGGGGGGTGAGTTATTGCTCAAGAATTCATTGCCGAGGAAGGATCATCGTCGGGCGCGATCGAGACGGCCCCGGCGTTTCGGAAGATGTGCCCCGCTTCCGTGAGTTCCAACTCGGGATTGGCGCTTTCGGCATAAACACCCACCGCGATTTGATCGTTGGCGATCGCCTGGGCGTAATATTCGCCGATGCCTTTTTGATAGCCATCTTCGACAATCAAGGTCGAAAAGCCCCCCGCGAGCGCGCCGCCCCCGATGAGAACCATCGCCCCGGGCAGCAAACCGAGCCCGCCTGTGGCCAGTGTCGTGGCCGCCAGGGCGATACCTCCCAAGGCGCCGCCGATGACGCTGCCTTCAAGAACGCGCTCGGCCGCCTGTTTGGTGGGGCGTTCCGCGATGGGAATATCGTGCCCCATCGCGC
>JBAXFO010000072.1:0-11085 GCA_037139885.1 Planctomycetota bacterium | reverse complement strand
CGGCAGCGGAGTGCGGCCCGTACGCCTTTCAAACGCCCACGCGCACGTCGACTCGGGCGATGATCGCTTCGAGGCGTTTGCGAGCCGCGCCGGGTTGATCGTTGAGGAAGTCGCCGGCGAGATCGCGCAAGTGCTCGAAGAGGCGCGTTTCGCGAACGTCGCCGTTCCACCAGCTCGCCAAAGCGCGAACTCGCCCTTCCAGCCGCACGATGCGAGCGAGGACACGCGCCTGCCAGGCGGGCCAATGTTTGCGGGCGAACGTCAGCAGCGAATGGCGGGTGACCAAACGCAGTGCGGCCGGCTGCGCTCGCGAGTGAAGCGGATGGCGATGCACGACGGCGAGGGTCGGGTCATACCACACGTTCCAGTTCTTTTGGCGCGCCCGGTGGCAGAGATCCACATCCTCATAGTAGAGAAAATAGTGCTCATCGAGTCCTGCCAATTCGTCGAGGCAGTCGCGGCGCACCAGCAAACAGCAACCGGTGACCCAGGGTGTTTGCTCGGCGTCGATCGCGGCCTTTTTTTGATATTTGCGGCGTTTCCGCGGCAAGGCGAGGCGGGCCAGAGTGCTGAAGAGCGTCGGGATCGGGCCCGTCGAAAGTTGCCGCGAACCATCGGGATTACGAAGATGGAAACCGACCACCCCAAGGCGAGGATCCGCTGCCGCAAGACGGTCGGCGTGCGCCAAAACGTGATCGAGGAAGTCTTCAGAGAGGGTGATATCGGGATTGAGAAGGAGCAGCCAATCCCCCTGGCTGAGCCGATAGCCTTCGTTGACCGCCCGTGCGAAACCATGGTTCTTCGACCAACGCCGCAGCGACACGTTGGGCAGGCGACGCAGGCGCGCGATGGCGGGATGTTTGGGAGAATGATTGTCGACGATGACGACTTCGGCTTCGCCGCGCTGCACGCAGGGGCAGGCGACAAGCTGGCGAACCAGATCGTTTGTTTCCTCCCATTGTCGGTAGTTGACGACGATCACGGAAAGTCTCGGCCTGTTGAGTCCAGGATGCCGCGGCTTCCGAAGTCGGGGGATTGGCGCAAATTGCGCGGCAGACGACAAAGGCGAGGCCATGCCGGGCTCCTTCCCAGGGCCAAGATGCGAGTATGCAAGCGGCGGCAGTATAAAGCGAAGTGCGAAATGGAGGCAAGGCAGGTTCGATGAAAAATGCGCAGGGTTGCCGTTCCGATCCGCTGATACCCAGGGTAAGTTCTCACTCCGTCATGGAAACTCACCCCGGTTGCGACCCGTTGCTCCGCCAGGGCGGCATGCGTTGGACTTTTCCAACGCACCCCATCGTGCCCCGTTTACTTCGCGGCATCCTTCAATTCGCGAATCTTGATATTGCGAAAGAGGGCGACGCCGCCATGGTCTTGCAGGGCGATGTAGCCCTTCGTCTCGCCGGCGAACTGCTTCACGTTTTTCCATTTGCTCAGGGCGAGCGCCTTGTTCCATTCATCGCTACCGATGTCGGCTTCGACGACTTTGACGCCGTTGATCCAATGTTCGATGTGTTTGCCGTTGCAGACGAGCTTGACGCTGTTCCATTCCTCGGCGGGCTTCAAGGTGTTTTCCTTGGCGGCGAACATGTCGTAAAGGGCGCCGGTATCGTTCTTGCCGAGCTTGCTGCCGGGCTTGTTTTTGAGCAGTTGCAATTCCGGGCCGGTCTGCCATGAGGGGCCGTTCGTTTCGGCGACGCGGTAGATGATGCCGCTGTTGTCTCCCTTTTCGAACTTCCATTGCGCCGCGAATTCGAAGTTGTCGTACGGGTCCTTGGTGATGAGATCGCCGCCGCCGGACACGAGGACGCCGTCGCGGACCGACCATTTGCCCGCGTCTTTGCCCTTATAGAGCCGGAAGCCATCCGTGGTTTTGCCGTCGAAGAGCAGCTTCCAGCCGGCGGATTGCTCCTCTTTCGTGAGCGTGTTGGGAGGCGTGTCGGTCTGGGCCTGGAGCGACACACTCGCCAAAGCGAGGACGGCCAGGCTCAATGTCTGCAATGCGTTCATGGAGAAACCTCGAAAAATGAGAGTTTGGCGGGCGAGGAAATCGGACAAGCTTTTCCTATCGGATTGCGTCGTTTGCGGCGGCGATTTTAGCGATCGCCCACGCCGCCGCTTCCCGAAGGATCGGGTCGGGATCGTCGCTCACGCGCCTTAAAGCCGGGAGAGCAGCCCGGTCGCCCAGGTTTCCCAACACGAGGGCGACATTGCGGACCAGACCGACACGCTTGGTGCGAAGCAAGGCTGTGCCGCGAAACTGACGGCGAAACTCGTCCTCGGTGATTTCGAGCAGCTTGAGCAGATCGGGGGCGACGAGGTCTTCCCGAGGAGCAAATGCCGGATCGCCCGCGAAGGGGGCCTTCTTGTTCCAGGGGCAGACATCCTGGCAGATATCGCACCCGAAAGCCCAATCTCCCAGGCCCGAGCGAAACTCGTCCGGGATGGAGCCACGCTGCTCGATCGTCAGATAACTGATGCAGCGCCGGCTATCGAGCCAGCCGGGAGCGGGAAACGCATCGGTGGGGCACGCATCGAGGCAGCGCGTGCAGGTGCCGCAATGGTTCTTCGCGAACGGCTCGTCGACCGGGAGATCGACGTCGAGAAGCAAGGCTCCGAGGAAAAAGAAACTGCCGAGCGTGGGATGAATCAGCATCGTGTTCTTCCCGAACCAGCCGAGCCCGGCCCGGCGGGCGAAATCGCGTTCGAGCAACGGCGCCGTGTCGACGACCCCGCGGCCTGCGATCTCGGGATAAACGTTTTGGATCGCTTTCAGCAGTCGGTTGAGTCGATCGCGGAGGACATCGTGATAGTCGAGGCCGCGCGCATATTGTGCGATGGGTCCGCCGGAAGTCGTTTGACGATAATTGAGCGAGACCATGACGACGCTGCGCACGCCCGGCAAGACGGACGATGGATGCCGACGAGCGGGGGCATGCTTGTGCATGTAAGCCATATCGCCGGCGAAACCGCGCGCCAGCCATTCGGTGAGACGTTCGAAGCCGTCGGCATCCGTCGCCGCCGCCACGCCGACGCGGTCGAAACCGATCGAGCGGGCGAGATCTTTGATGGCTTGGGCGACAGACATCGTGGAAACCACTCAGTTCGACCTGAGAATCGCGCCCGACGCTCGCAACGTCATCGCAGGCCCTTATGAGTATACGGGACGTCGATCGCCCTGCGTCGCCCGCAGTCCAAGCGACTTTCCGTTGAAAGTGGAAAATTCATTCGTGAAATCCGACAAATTGCCTTAATTCTTTGACAACTTTCCGACTGCGACCTAGTTTTCAATCAGAACGCTGCAAGCAAGGCATCTGTTTTCGATGCTGTCCTGGATATTCCGAGGGAGATGGTACTATGTTGAAAACCTTTTCGACCTGTGTGACGGAATTCTTGAAGCGTGAAGACGGGCCGACCGCAGTCGAATATGCGGTCATGTTGGCCTTGATCATCGTCGTGTGCATCGCGTCAGTGACCGCTTTGGGGAGCAACGCGAACAAGACGTTCACGAAGGTGTCCACCGCCGCCGGCACCGCTTCGAGCTGAGTCCACGAGGATTCCGCCCGAACTCGGTTCGACCAGCGGTCATGCATGCGACGCAGCTGGTTCGCTGGTCCCCGCCGCTTCGCTGCCGACAGCGGTCCAAATCAATTCCAATCGAATGCCGGGGCCTGGCGAAGGCCCCGTTTTCGTTTCCACCCGTGTTCCTCACGCCGCGATCGATCAACAATCGAAATAGAGGAAGAATTCATACGGGTGCGGCCGCAGCCGCATCGGATCGACTTCTTTCGCGCGCTTGTATTGAATCCACGTCTCGATGACGTCCTTCGTAAAGACATCGCCCTGCAAAAGAAAATCGTGATGGCGTTCGAGATTGTCGAGCGCCTGATCGAGCGTGGCCGGCGCTTTGGGCACCTTCTTCAATTCTTCCGGTTCGAGATCGTAGATGTTCTTGTCGAGCGGTTCGCCCGGCTTGATCTTGTTCTTGATGCCGTCGAGCATCGCCATGAGCATCGCCGAGAACGTCAAGTACGGATTGCTCGACGGATCGGGGCAGCGAAATTCGAACCGCTTCGACTTGGGACTCGCCGAATACATCGGGATCCGCACAGCTGCCGATCGGTTGCGACTGCTGTAGGCGAGATTGACCGGCGCCTCGAAGCCGGGGACGAGGCGTTTGTAGCTGTTCGTCGTCGGATTCGAAATCGCCAGGATCGACCCGGCATGTTTGAGCAAGCCGCCGATGGCGTAGAGTCCGGTTTCGCTCAAGCCGGCATACATCGATCCGGCGAATAGGTTATTGTTTCCCTTCCAGAGCGAGGTGTGGACGTGCATGCCGGTGCCGTTGTCGCCGAAGAGGGGCTTCGGCATGAACGTCGCGCATTTGCCGTACTTCTTGGCGACGTTCTTCACGAGGTACTTGTAGACCATCACCTTGTCGGCCATTTGCAAAAGCGGCGAGAACTTCATGCCGATTTCGCACTGCCCGGCCGTGGCCACTTCGTGATGCTGCAGTTCGACGGGAATGCCGGCCTCGACGAGCTTCAGCATAATCTCGGTGCGCAGATCTTGCAGCGTGTCGGTCGGCGGCACGGGGTAGTAACCCTCCTTATGCCGAATTTTGTAGCCGAGATTTGGGCGGTCGGGTGTGCTGGCCGTGCCGGAATTCCAGATGCCTTCGCTGCTGTCGACCTTGTGGAACGCGAAATTCGAGCCGACGTCGACTTCGAGGCTATCGAACACGAAGAATTCGAGTTCCGGGCCGAAGTACGCGGTGTCGGCGATGCCCGAGAGGGCCATGTAGTTGAGGGCTTTTTTGGCGATGAAACGGGGGTCGCGGGAATAGTCCTGATGCGTCAGGGGATCCTTGATGGAGCACGTCAGGACGAGCGTGTTTTCTTTGAAAAACGGATCGATGAAGGCGGTGGCGGGGTCGGGCAGCATGATCATGTCGGATTCGTTGATCGCCTGCCAGCCGCGGATGGAGGAGCCATCGAAGCCGACGCCATCCTCGAATGTGCCTTCATCGATGTTGGTCGCGGGGGTGGTCACGTGCTGCCAGGTGCCGAGAAGGTCGACAAAACGCAAATCGACCGCAAGCACCTGGCGCTCGCGGATGAGCGTCAAAACTTCTTTGGGAGTCATGAAGGAAATTCCTCGGACGGAGGGGAGAGGGTGGGCGCGCGCTCGCGAAAGTTCTTCGCAAGCGATTGAACAGGAAACGACGTACCGGGTCTAAAGAAATTTAGGAAATCCGGAAAGCTGGACTCAGTTTGCGATCGGGGAAGGCGGAATGGGCGCACCGCCTTGTGAACCGTTCATTGGCCGTTCGCGAAGAACGAGCAATGAACAGTCGACAATGGCGGACGAGAAACGCAAACGACAATCACGGTCCGATGGCTTGGCCGCCCCGTTCGCCGGTGCGGATGCGGACGGCGTCGTCGATGGTGAAGACGAAGATCTTGCCGTCGCCGACCTGGCCGGTGTCGCCGGAGCGGGACGCATGGACGATCGCTTCGATGCTCGCTTCGACAAACGCGTCATTCACGGCGATTTCGAGCTTGAGTTTGGGGAGAAGACGCACCTGGAACTCGGTGCCGCGGTACATTTCCGTGAACCCGCGTTGCCGGCCGCAGCCGCGCACATCGGTCACGGTCATGAGATAGACATCGCGTTCATTCAGAGCACGCTGAACCGCTTCGAGCTTTTCTGGCCGGATTACTGCCACAATCAGTTTCATGAATGCGTTTCCTCGTTAGGGGAATCAAAACAAATGGTGAGAGACGTTTGCTTCTCGGGGAACGTTGGGGCCGTTTGTTGGACTCACATCGAAGTCATAAATGCTGTGAGGGAAGGGGGACACCAGGACACGCTCCCGTGCCCCCCTCCTCACCTCTCCAGGCCCTTGCAATCTCGCAATCGTCCACGCCCTTTGGCATGGAGCGAAAATTCTCTTGAAGATGCGAGATCGCTGGAGCAATCGGCGTACCGACCGCGTTCCCTACGGCGCGAATTCGTGCTTAACCCATTTTGAATCTATGAGTTGCGTTGATGTTTTTCCTCGGAATATGAGACGGCAGAGGACGGCATGACAGGGAATGGAGGTAACCGACGCCAGTGATCGTGGCAGCCATTGCTCGATATCGCAGCAAGCTGCGTGATCAAGGATCGCGCAGCAGCGCTCGTACGGCGCCCGAAAACGATTCGTCGATCCGCTTTCGTGAAGTTGGAGAAGCTGGCCCGTAAACGCAATCTGCGACGTGATCCCCGGAATGTTCGCAAATATTTTGTGGAGATTGGGCACAACGTCGTGTATCGTGTTCACACCCCTCCCCCTCTCGAAAGGTCTCGCCCCCATGATGCCCGCCGAAAATTCCGGCTCGGCTGAGTCGCAGCCCGTTATTGTGTCATCGCAAACTCCCATCGCGAAGCCGGAAGGGCCTGTGTTGCCGCCAACGCCCTTCACCTGGCGCGCCGGCATTGGGGCGACGATCCTCGCTGTGGGCTTGGCGGCCTATTTCTTTCGCGACTTGATTGGCCTGCGCGGTCAATCCGTCGCGGGAGTTTTCTGCTTCTTCGCCATCGTCGCCATGTTTTCGAAGAACCTGCGTGCGGTCAACTGGCGCACGATCGTCTACGGCGTGCTCCTGCAAATCGTGCTCGCGGTCCTGGTTTTGAAAGTGCCGATCGTTTATGAAGGATTCAATTACCTGGGCACGGGCGTCAAGAAGTTCATCGGCTTCTCCGACGCCGGGGCCAAGTTCGTGTTCGGCAATCTTTACGACGCCCGGCCTCCGGAAGCGGGGGGCACCTGGTCGAGGCTCTTTCCGGGCGACACCTATGCCTTCCAGTTCGCGTTCGTCGCCTTGCCGCCGATCTTGTTCGTCTCCGCGTTCTTCACGGTGCTGTACCACTTCGGCATCTTGCAATTTCTCGTGAGGCTCATGGCGCGCGGCATGGTGCATCTCCTTGGCACCAGCGGAGCCGAAACGCTCTCGGTGGCCGCGAACGTGTTCATGGGGCAGACGGAAGCGCCCCTGATCGTGAAGCCGTATGTGCCCGGAATGACGAACTCCGAACTCTTCACGCTGATGGCCAGCGGCATGGCCCATATCTCCGGCGGCATGATGGTCGTCTACATCAATTACGGGGCTGACCCCGTGGCCGTGCTCACGACGTGCGTCATGGCGTGCCCGTGCAGTCTCTATCTTTCGAAGTTGTTCCTCCCCGAAACGGGCGTTCCCGAGACGAGCGGCACCGTCGACATGGCTCAAGCGAAGTCGCCTTATGTCAACGCCATCGACGCAGCCGCGTCGGGAACGTCCGATGGTTTACGGCTCGCTCTGAACGTCGCCGCCATGCTCATCGTCTTCACCGCTTTCGTCGCCATGGCCGATGCTTTGCTTGCCGGCATCAAACCCGCCCTGCTCGGACTGGGAATCGCCGCCGACAGCCTGGCGTTTTGGCCCGACGATCTGACGCTTCGCCAGGTGTTCGGCTGGGTCTTTTCGCCGGTCGCGTTCCTGATGGGCATCGATCTCGCCGATGTCCATAACGTTGGCACCTTGCTGGGTTCGAAACTCGCCATTAACGAGCATTTTGCCTATTTGCAGATGAAAGCCTGGAAGGCGATTCCCGATTTCATGACCCCACGTTCCTATCAACTGACCGCCTTCGCCCTGACGGGTTTCGCGAACTTCGCCTCGATCGGCATCCAGCTCGGCGGCATCGGCGCCATGGCTCCCGACCGCCGCCACGATCTCGCTCGTCTGGGTGGCCGGGCTCTGTTCGTCGGCTTCACCGCCACCCTTCTCAACGCCGCCATCGCCGGCGTCATGATGTGAAATGATTCCGTAGGTTCGATTTGGCGGAGCGAAGCCCGCCAGCAGGGTTGACGCCGGGCCCCCATGTCGATTGTGGCTGTTGGGGAAAGCGTCAAACCTTTCGGTGGGCTTCGCTCCGCTCAACCCACCCTACGGGTAATCCCTCGCCACTTCATCCGGGTTGTCGGCAACCGGGCCCCAACTGCGGTTCACGCTTCTCGGTAGTTCGGAGATACGGAGATCTCGTTGCTGGCAACCGGAGCATGGGATGGCTTCCATGCTCCCATCATAGAACGCCGAGGGGAGGTGAAGCCATCGAGAGGCGCCAGCAAATGGCGGTCGCATTAAGCGAAAGACATTTTCCGGCGCTTCGCCACTTGCGAAGCGGTGGGGGCTCGTCTAAGATACGGGCCGAATCCTCTCAGCAGATCGAAATCGCGAAACGGGCAGGTCTTCATGGCGGCGGTACCCGAAGTCGATGTAGCGGCTATCATCGCTCCCATTCCCGGGGAAAATCCCGGCGGGCCGCGGATGCCGTTCATGGTTCGGCAGAAACTGGAAGCCGCTCGCAAGGAATTCGAACCGCATCCCGACGATCCCGCCGCGGCTCCGATCCCCAAGAAACCCGAATGGGCGTTCATCGTCAAAACCGCGAGCGACACGCTGGCCAACACCTCCAAGGATCTCGAAACGTCGCTGCGTTTGCTCGAGGCTCTCACGCGTATCGGCGGCTTTCCGGGCCTCACCGCGGGCTTCGGCGTCGTCAAGAGTCTGATCGATCACTGTTGGGACTACTTGCATCCGATCCCCGATCCGCAAGACGGCGAAGGGCCTGAGATCCGGGCCGAGCGTTTCAACTGGATCGGCGATCAAGACGCGGGAGCGAATTTCCCCAACACGGTTCGGCTCATTCCGTTTTTGCGCGCCAACGGCCAGATCTGTTCGATGCAGGATCGCCGCGATTCGATGGAGAACAAGGGGACGATCAACTCAGACGATATGAGCCGGGCGACGCTCGCCAGCGACACCACGGCTGCGGAAATCGAGGCGAGCCATCAGGCGTTTTTCGATCTCGACCGAGCCCTCACCGAACGATTGAATAACAATGCGCCGGGCATGGTCGGTTTGCGTCAAGCTTTGGAAGAGATTTACGATCTCTCGAAGCGAATGGCGGGCGGAACTGCTGCGGCCGATTCCCCCGCAGCGGCAGGCGGCGCCGGCTCGTCTGCGGGCGGCGCATCAAGCGGCGGCATGCCTGGTGCGGTTCAGGTGAATCTCAGCAGCGTGAGTTCGCGCGAAGAGGCCTATCGCGTCATCGGCCAGGTGGCGGACGCGCTCGAACGCATCGAACCGCACAGTCCCATCCCCGATTTGTTGCGGCGTGCGGTCGAGCTGGGACGGATGCCGTTTCGCCGCCTGATCAAGGAATTGGTCGCCGACGGCGGTAGTTTGACGCAGATTTATCGAGAGTTCGGCATCAAGGATGATGGAGGCTCGTGATCGTCGAACGAGTCGACGCCGGCCACGTTGGAAAGCGCGGGAAAATCGGGTTTGTCCGCCTTGAGACCGAAAATCGAATATACGTAACGCAGGGCCTTCCTGCATCGGGTTTAAGTCAACTTCTTTTCGTTCGTGGAGATAAGTCATGGCCGCGGAACAAGCTCAAGCCGCCCAAGCGGGCGCCGCTACGACGGAGACAACGTCGCTGCTGGATCAAGTCGTCGCCGCCACCAGGCCGCGCGATACCGTCGAGGCGGATCGCAACAAGGAATACTTCAAGGAATACATCAGCCAGATCGTCAAGCCAGGCATGGTGGTCTCGAAAGATGTCGAGCAGAACATCAAGTATTGGGTGAAAGAGATCGACAAGAAGCTCGGCGCCCAGCTGGACGAGATTCTGCACAACGCCGACTATCAAAAGATGGAAGGCACCTGGCGCGGCCTGCACTATCTCGTGCATCAATCGGAAACGGGCGAAAACCTGCAAATTCGCGTGCTCAACGCTTCCAAACGCGAAATCTTCAAGGATCTCGACAAGGCCGTCGAGTTCGATCAGAGCGTGTTGTTCAAAAAGGTCTATGAGGAAGAATACGGGTCGCTGGGCGGTCATCCGTACGGGATGCTCGTCGGCGATTACGAATTCGATCGTACGCCCGAAGACATCGCGACGCTGCAGAAGATTTCGAATGTGGCCGCGTCGTCGCATGCTCCGTTCGTGGCGGCGCCGGCGCCCGGCATGTTCAACATGGACGATTTCAGCGAGCTGTCGAACCCTCGCGATCTGGCGAAGATCTTTCAGAGTGTCGAATATGCCGGCTGGAAGTCGTTCCGCGAATCGGAAGATTCCCGCTATGTCGCTTTGACGATGCCTCGCGTTTTGGCCCGGTTGCCGTATGGCGAGAAGTTCAAGAAAGTCGATGAGTTCAACTACGAAGAAAAAGTCGACGGCACGAATCACAACCGCTACCAGTGGATGAGCTCCGCCTGGACGTATGCCGCCCGCATGACGGACGCCCATGCCAAGTACGGCTGGTGCATGCGGAGCCGGGGCGTGGAAGGCGGCGGCAAGGTTGAAGGCCTGCCGGTGCATACGTTCCCGACGGATGACGGCGGCGTGGCCATGAAGTGCCCGACCGAAATCGCCATCACCGATCGCCGCGAATTCGAGCTGTCGAACCTCGGCTTCCTGCCGCTGGTGCACTGCAAGAATCGCGATTTCGCCGCCTTCATGGGGGCTCAATCGGCGCAGAAGCCGAAGACCTATTTCAAGGCCGAGGCGAACGCGAATGCCGAGCTGTCGACGAAGTTCAACTACATGTTGTGCGTCTCGCGGTTCGCCCATTATTTGAAGGTCATGGCCCGCGACAAAATCGGCTCGTTCATGGAAACGTCCGAATGCGAACGCTGGCTGAATGACTGGATCAACAACTACGTACTCGCCACTCCCGACCTCGCCGGCGACGAAATGAAGGCCAAGAAGCCCCTCGCCGACGCTCGCGTCGAAGTGCAACCCGTTCCCGGCAAACCGGGCTACTTCCAGGCCGTCGCGTACCTGCGGCCGCACTTCCAGCTGGAAGCTCTGTCGACATCCATGCGTCTCGTCGCCGAGATCCCCAAGAAGGGGGGCTGATTCGTGCGAGGATAACGCGTGCGAATCGGCTGAACATGTAGGGTGGGTTGAGCGGGACGCGAAGCCCACCGAATGGTTCGGAATCGTAAAACATGTTTTTGCACGATTGGTGGGCTTCGCTCCGCTCAACCC
>JBAXFO010000071.1:0-11135 GCA_037139885.1 Planctomycetota bacterium | reverse complement strand
CCACGGGGCCGGAGGGGGCGAGCATCGCGGGGTAAACCAGGGCGGCTGGCGGGGCGAAGTTGGGGCTGGAGTAGTTGTAGCCGGAACCGTAAGGATAGAGTCCGTAGGTGTTGCCGTAGCCGGGGAAGAAGAAGCCTCCGTTGTAGGTCGAGCCGGCGCCGCCGCCGTATCCGTAGTTTGCGCCGCCGCCGAGTCCGTAGCCGCCGTGTCGGTGGTTGCCCGCGTAGTAGCCGTTCAGATGGTTGGAGATTTCGGTGGGGGTGGGTTGACTGTTGAACAATCGCAGACGGCTGCCCAGCGAATGTCCGGTTTGAGCATCGCTGGTCGCGGGCAGCAAGGCCAGGCTCAGCGCTCCGAGAATCGCCCAACGAATGGTGGCCGCCATGTATGTTTCCTGCTGCGCGGCAGCTTGAGAGGTAAGAAAGCCCGAACTCGGCAAATATAGACGCTTTCCCTTGGCCGGGCCGAGGAACGCAGCGATTCCCGGTCGGATTGTCGCGGGCCTGGTTCGTGTGCGAACGGTTCTGTCAGAAGATTCGCGTAAGCGGCTGGCGACTCATGGCCCGATCGAACCGTGTCGGTTGACTTTCCGGCCTGTCAATTAGGGCGGTGAACGTTGAAGAGGCAAACGCCCGTCGACTTTTGACCTTTCACGGCTTTCGCGGCCTTGTTATACCCGTCGCTGGCTGTGTGGCGACTTGGGCGCGGGAGCGGGAGACATGAACTGGATCATTGCCGTCGGCGATTCGTTTCTGGCGACGCTGCCGTGGCTTGCGGGCCTGGGGGCGGGGTTTGCCGTGCTCGTGCGGCTTATGCCCTGCAATAAGGGGATGTTCTGGGGGAGCGATCCGCGGGCGGCGGTGACCGATTTGCTTTACTGGTTCATCGGACCGCTCTTTGTGCGCGTGGCCAAGACGTTCTTGCTCGCGGCGGGCGTGGCGATGCTCTTCGGCGGCCGTGATGCCGGATTTGCGGCGCTTGCGGGGCTGCCGATCTGGGTACAGTGCGTTCTCATCCTTTTGATTCAAGATGTTTGTCTGTACGGCATTCACCGCTTCTTTCATACGCCCCGAGCCTGGAGTTTCCATGCGGTGCATCATTCGCCGCGGCTGCTCGATTGGGCGTCGGCGTCGCGAAACCATTTCGTGAATCATCTGTTCTCGTCGATCCTCGTCGATGTGTTCGTGCTGTTGCTCGGCTTTCAGGCCGAGGCTCTGATCGCGCTCGTGCCGTTCAGCATGATCTATTCGAGCATGGTGCACGCGAATCTGAACTGGACGTTCGGCCCGTTTCGTTATGTCTTCGCAAGCCCTGTGTTTCATCGCTGGCATCATGTGTCGGAAGGGGAAGCGATCGACAAAAATTTCGCGTCGACGTTCCCCATTCTCGACCTGATCTTCGGCACGTTCTACATGCCCGTGGGCCAATTGCCCGAGCATTTCGGCAACGGCGATGTCGATTACCCCGAAGATTTCTGGGGGCAGTTCGTGAGCCCCTTCGTGAAGCGCGAGCGGTTCGCCGAACCGATGCCGCAAAACATCCCGGGTTCAATGTCATGAACAAACAACCGCGCCGGCGCATGGATCTCATCATCGGCGTTGCGCTTGCCGGCCTCATCATCGCCGGGGTCGCGTTTGGACAACGTTCGCGCGCGCGGGATCGTCATAGCATTGAAGGGGAAGCGGCCGTCACGGCGACGAAGTTCGACGACGCCATCGCAGCGTTCACGCAGGCCATCGAACTCGACGCTGCGGTCGCGACGAATTACGTGAGCCGGGCGGCCGCATTATGTCGTAAGGGAGAATTCGAGAAAGCGCTGGTCGATTGCGACAAGGCCATCGCTCTCGATGCGAATCTGGCGACGGCGTTTCTCAACCGCAGTTGCGCCGAACTGGGGCTGGCGAATCTCGAACGGGCCGTCGCCGACGCCACTCGGGCCCTGGAGATTGACCCGGAGCTCGCCGAAGCGTTCGCCAATCGCGGAGCGGCATTTTTGAAGCGGGGCGACATCGAGCCCGCCATCGCGAATTGTTCGCAAGCGTTGGCGCTGAATGCGGAGCTGGGCAACGCCTGGTTCTGCCGGGCGGTCGCTCAGAGCCGCAAGGGAGCCGTCCAGCTCGCTCTCGCGGATTACGATGAAGCCGCTCGCCTCGAGCCGACATGCGCCGACATTCCCATCAACCGCGGCATCATCTACCTCGGCCTCGGCAATCTCGAAAAGGCGACTCGCGATTTCGATCTCGCCATCGCCCTCAACCCTCAGTCGGCGGAAGCCCACGCTTACCGCGGCGCCCTGGCTCTCAGCAAAGACGCCCCGCAACAAGCGATCGCCGACTGCACGAACGCCCTCGCCCTCAACTCAAAACTCGCCCCCGCCTACTGGACCCGGGCAATCGCCCACGGCCGACTCGGCAACACGCAAGCGGCCCAGAGCGACCAAGCGAAAGCGATGTCGCTCGAACCGGCGTTTGCGAATGAAAAACGCTAGGGCATGGTGAGTGGGCGAAGCTTCAAAGCCAGCGTCGGCAAATTATTTTGGACTGTATCCCAAAGTACATTTGGATCGACCGAGAAATAGGCATGCACCAGGCGATTTCGCAGTGCTTTCATTAATTGCCAAGGAATCTGGGAGTTCGCCTTTTGAGTTGCATCGGAAATTTTTGAAGCGGCTTCGCCAATGATGATGAGTTCCAATTCCACCGCACGAAGCGTCTTGAGATCCGCGACAAACTCGGACTGGCTCATTCCAAGCGTAAATTGCTCGACTTCTCCGATCGCGTCGAGGATATCGTGAATCAACTCCGAATCAGTTCTCGTTGACATGAATCGCCTCGGCAAGCACGCGGTCGCGGAAGCGTTGCTTTAAACTTGCGGGAGTGCCGAGATCGACGGAGGTCCCCATAAGTTCCGTAAGATGGTTTTGGAGCTGAAATAGACCGAAGTATCCAACCGGGCGATTGAATTCGACCAGGAGGTCAACATCGCTCGCCGCATGGGCTTCATTGCGGGCCACGGAACCAAAAAGCTGCAACGACGCGACTCCGAATTCCGCGCCCAGGCGGCGTCGATTGGCCCGCAAAATCGTCAGAACTTCGTCCCTGGTCATTGATGATGCTCCAAGAGAATCCCTACACCCGCACCGGATCGCTTTTCTCCGGGTCGATGCCGAGGTCCTTGATCGCTTTCTCCACCTTATCCACGGCGATTTCGCCGCGGCGGGCGAGTTGTTCGAGGGCCGTGAGGATGATGAACTCCGAATCGACTTCGAAGAAGCGGCGGAGGGCGACGCGGTTTTCGCTGCGGCCGAAGCCGTCGGTGCCGAGCGGGGTGATGCCGCCGGGGACCCAGCGTTGGATGAATTCGGGCAGGGCTTTCATGTTGTCGCTGACGGCGAGGAAAACGCCGCGTTCGTTTTCGAGCAGTTTCTCGATGTAGTTCTTCTTTTGCGGCTGCGAGGGATGCAGGCGGTTCCAGCGTTCGATTTCCAGGGCTTCGCGGCGCAGCTCTTTGTAGCTGGTGACCGACCAGACATCGGCGGCCACGCCGTACTTGTCGGCGAGGATCGTTTGCGCCTTCAGAGCCTCGCGCAGAATCGAGCCGCTGCCGAAGAGATGGATCTTCGTTTTGATTTTCGATTCAGCCTTGGCCGGGCGAAACTTGTACATGCCCTTCAAGACGCCTTCCTTGCAGCCGGCGGGCATGGGCTCCATGAGGTAGTTTTCGTTGTGGACGGTGAGGTAGTAGAAGATGCTCTCGCCGTCTTGATACATGCGGCGGATGCCGTCCTGGATGATCAGGCCGACTTCGTAGGCGAACGCCGGATCGTAGGCGACGCAATTGGGGACCGTGGCCGCGGCGAGATGGCTGTGGCCGTCTTGATGTTGCAGGCCTTCGCCCATGAGCGTGGTGCGGCCGGCGGTGCCTCCCAGGAGGAAGCCGCGGGTGCGCATGTCGGCCGCGGCCCAGATGAGATCGCCGACGCGTTGGAAGCCGAACATCGAGTAGTAGATGTAAAACGGAATCGTAGGCACGCCGAGGTTCGAATACGCGGAGCCGGCGGCGATGAACGACGACATCGACTGCGCTTCGGCGATGCCTTCCTCCAAAATCTGGCCGTTCTTGGCTTCGCGGTAATAGGTCAGCGTCTTGGCGTCGACCGGTTCGTAAAGCTGCCCGACAGCGGAGTAGATGCCGTATTTCGTGAAGAAGCTCTCCATGCCGAACGTGCGGGCCTCATCGGGAATGATCGGCACGATCCATTTGCCGAGCTCTTTGTCGTCGAGCAGGCGGCGCATCAGATCGACGACGGCCATCGTGGTCGACACTTCGCGGCCGGCGCTCTGATCGATGTACTTTTGAATGAACTCGTCCGACGGCGCGGCCAACTTCGGACAATTCACGCGCCGCTGCGGCACATAACCGCCCAAAATCTTGCGGCGTTCGTGAAGATACTTCATTTCCGGGGCGTCGGCGGCGGGCTTATAGAAGTCGGCCTGGGTGATTTGCTCGTCGCTGAGGGGCAGATCGAAGCGGTCGCGGAACAAAAGGCGGTCCTTGTCCTCGACCTTCTTCGATTGATGAGCGGTGTTCTTGGCTTCGCCGGAGCCGCCCATGCCGTAACCTTTGACCGTCTTGACGAGGATCACGGTCGGCCGGCCCTTGTTGTTAAAGGCCGAATCGTAGGCGGCGTAAACTTTCACGGGATCGTGCCCGCCGCGCCGCAGCTGCTGAAGGTCGTGGTCGCTCAGATCTTTGACGAGTTCGAGGAGTTCGGGATATTTCCCGAAGAATTTCTCGCGGATGTAGGCGCCCGATTCGACGCTGTAGCGCTGGTATTCGCCGTCGACGACTTCGCCCATGCGTTTGACGAGCAGGCCGCTCGTGTCTTTCGCCAGCAGCGGATCCCAGTTGCTGCCCCAGATGCACTTGATGACATTCCAGCCGGCGCCGCGGAAGGTGCCTTCGAGTTCCTGGATGATTTTCCAGTTGCCGCGCACGGGACCATCGAGCCGTTGCAGGTTGCAGTTGATGACGAAGATGAGATTGTCGAGTCCTTCACGGCCTGCGATGGAGATGGCGCCGAGCGATTCGGGTTCGTCGCTTTCGCCGTCGCCCATGAACGACCAGACTTTTTGCTGGCTGGTGTCCTTGATGCCGCGATGTTCGAGGTAGCGGAGGAAGCGAGCGTGATACACCGCCATGATGGGGCCGAGGCCCATCGACACGGTCGGGAATTGCCAGTATTCGGGCATCAGCCAGGGATGCGGATACGACGACAGCCCGCCCCCCTCGGCGAGTTCGCGGCGAAAGTTGTCGAGATGCTTTTCGTCGAGCCGGCCCTCGAGAAACGACCGGGCGTAGATGCCCGGCGTGCTGTGTCCCTGGTAATAGATCATGTCGCCGCCGCTGGGATGATCCGGGCCGCGGAAGAAATGGTTGAAGCCGATTTCGTAAAGCGTGGCGCACGAGGCGTACGACGCGATGTGTCCGCCGACGGCGTCTTTCTTGTTCGCCTTGACGACCATGGCCAAAGCGTTCCAGCGGTGAATGCTTTTGAGCTTGCGTTCGATTTCGCGGTCGCCGGGGAAGGCGGGCTGTTTTTCGGGCGGGATGGAGTTGACGTAGGGCGTATGCAAAGGATTCGAGACATCGACGCCGTTGCGCGACGCCTTGGCCTGAAGTTGCTGCATCAAAAAGCGGGCACGGGGCGTGCCGTGGGCTTGCAAGACTCCGCCGAGGGAATCGAGCCATTCCCGCGTTTCGAGGGCGTCGACATCGCCGTTGCCTTCGCCGTTACCGTGTACGTCGCCATTTGTCGCCATCGCAAATCACTCCCTGAAACGTCCTGCTCGCCGTTGGTCGCGTCCATTGTGCGTAAGAGCGAACCGTTCTACCTGTTGTATTCTACCGGCCGACCGCGGCTACAACGAGTCTCGCCATCTTGCCGGAATGCCATTTCCGACGCGTCATAACGAAATCCAGCAAACACGCAAGAGCGGCCCGTATGTGACAACTTCGCAAGGCAGGCGATCGGCGTGGAGCGCGGCCGACGCTCGCTTGACCTCAATCGCCCAAAATGCTACCTAGAACGCGAGATACGTCATGGAGGACAGTATGAGTCAAGCGATTGTCGGCGTGTCGCGGATCCATGGACGGTGGGCAGGGCTGCTCGGTCTGGTCGTCCTGGGGGCGGCGCCGGCGTTTGTTCTGCTCGCCCATGAACGGTCGTTCGGGCATCTTTGGCTGACTCTCGGTTCGGTCCTTGCGGCGGCGGCCGTGGGCACTGTCCCTGCGATGCGGCGCGAAATCCGGCAATGGTTTCACGATGTCTGGCGCTTGGCGGCGACGAACTCAGCCTCTGCGTTTAAGGCGCGGACACGGTTGGCGTTCTTACTGGTTGTCTGGCCCGCCGCATGTTTCATGCTGGCATGGCCGAAAAGTTTAGCGATGGGCGATTCATGGCCCGTGGTGCCGACGGCGGTCGCCTTGACGACGCAGGGATCGCTCGAACTCACCTCCCAGGCCGCTTCGGCGCCGCCCGCGTACTTCGTCGACGGGTTGCCCTATTGTCTGCGGCATACGCCTCATGGCGTCTATTCTGGTTATCCCCAGGGGATGGTTCCGTTCGCCGTACCGACGGTGTGGGCGGCGGCGGCGGTTCGGGCGCCGCTCGACGCCAATCGTTGCCGGCGCTTCCTCGAACGCTGGACGGCGACCTGGATCACGGCGCTAACCTTGGGCCTGTTCTTTCTCATCGCCCTGGAGTTGACGCTGCCGGTTTCGGCCCTGGTCGCGACCGCGTTCCTGGGCTTGGGCTCGGCGCTCCTTACAACGAACTCCCAAGCTCTTTGGCAACAGACCGGCATCGCCTTTTGGACTCTGCTGATCGTGCTGATCGAGTTTCGGCACGCACGGCGTCCTGTCTCGGGAGGTTTCGTCATTCAAGGTTTTGCGGCGGCGATGATGCTCGCATGTCGGCCTTCGGCGATGGTGATTCTCGTTCCTTTGGCCGGTTGGCGTTTGTTTCACGACCCGCGGCGGACCAGCGCGGCCCTGCTCGTGGCGGGGCTGTTGTTTTTGCCTTGGGCCATGTTGAATCTCAACATTTACGGCACTCCGGTCGGGCCGACCCTGCTGACGCAATGGCGCCGTGACGCCTGGACGCAGATCAGCGCGGAATCGCTCGCTGGCGTGCTCGTCAGTCCCGGTCGAGGGTTGCTCACGTATCAAATCTGGATCATCGCGCCGCTGCTCGCGTGGATGATGCGAACGCCTGCCTCGCCTCGTGTCGGTCCTCAAGGATGGATGGCCTGTTTCACGACGATCATCGTTCTGGAAGCGCTTTTGACTGCGGTCTGGGGCGTGTGGTGGGGCGGCACGTGCTGGGGTTCGCGGCTGTTGGCGGATGTCGTTCCCCTGGCTGGACTCCTCGTCGTCCCGGCGCTCGGGCGACTTGTGCAGGGGCGATATTACGGCACGCTCGCGGCGCTCGGCGTCGCGGCGATCGTCACGCACTGGCCGGCCCTTTGCACTCCCGCGCTCGCTCTGTCTGTCGACCCCAGCGACAGCGCTCATCTCTGGGACTGGTCGTGTCCGCCGTATCTGGCGTTTCTTCGGCGATAAAATGGCAGCGTCGGCGTTCGCGGCTCTCCGCAGGAGAGCGCTGACGTGACGCACCGGCGGAACCGGCATTGCGGCGGGGCGATGACATGTCGCTCTCACAGAACGTGCGTCACGTCAGCGCTCTCCTGCGGAGAGCCGCGAACGATTCGCTACACGTAACTCTGCACCGTCGGTTTGATGATCAACTCCGGAATCGACACATGAGCGGGTTGGCTGGCGACGAACACCACCGCCCGAGCGATGTCGTCGGGTTTCAAGATGCGTGCGCGATGGTCTTCGCTGATCGGTTGCGGCCGAAATTCGAGAATCGGCGTATCGACTTCGCCCGGATAAATATTGGTCACGCGAATGCCGCTGTCTTTCTCTTCGGCATGCAGGCCGATGCCCAGCGCCGTCATGCCGAATTTGCTCGCGGCATACGCCACGCCTCCGAGCGGCGAGGCTCGCAGCCCGGCCACGCTATTGATGTTGACGATCAAACCCTCCTTGCGTTCGAGCATGGCGGGCAGGGCGAAATGGATGCAGTAAAACGCTCCATCCAGATTCGCCCCCATGACGCTGCGCCAGCGTTCAGGGTTCAATTCGCGGAACGTTCGTTCTTTGAGATTCGTGCCGGCGTTGTTGACGAGGATATCGATCTGGCCGAGTAGTTTGACGGCCGCGGCGATCAGGCCCTCCGCCTGTTCTGCGACGGCGACATCGGCGACATGCGTGAAGAGCCGCTCGCCGCCGTTGAGGAATTTGACGGCCTCCGCGAGCTTGGCGGCATTGCGTCCCGCGATGACGACTTTGGCCCCCTCTTTCAAGAAGAGAGCCGCCGTGGCGAGCCCCATGCCGCTGCCGCCCCCCGTGATCAGAACGCCCTTGCCCTTGAGCATCGAAATCCCCTTGAGTTTGCCGTGTCGAAAGGCCGCAGGGCAAAGTTTTGCCGCGCGGCGCGCTTGCTTTTGCTATGTTCTATTTAGGACGATGGCATAAACCATCAATCGACTCGCTCAAATTTGCTCGAAAGATCATCCGCCAGGGAGTGCCTTCCATGAGCGCCGACCTGAATCGCCGTACTGAAGATTTGACCAGCCGTTTGGCCCAGCTCCGGGTGTCCCTTTGACGTCCCGGGCAAAATTTCTCAAAAGCAGAAACTCACCGAACTGATGGAAGCGCCCTCCTTCTGGGATCATCCCGAGAAGGCGCGCGGCGTCATCGGCCAACTCAAACCGCTCAACGGCCTGCTCGGTCCGTTCGAGGAGCTTTCCGGCGGCATCGCCGATCTTGGCGCCCTGAAAGAGTTGGCCGCCGAGGACGCCAGCCTCGAAGCCGATCTTGAAAAAGAACTCCAAACGCTCGAAGTGAAGTTCGGCGATTTCGAATTGCGCGCCATGCTCAGCGGTCCGCAAGACGCCTCCAACGCCTTCCTGCGGATTCAAGCCGGCGGCGGCGGCACCGAAGCCTGCGACTGGGCGCAGATTCTGCTGCGCATGTACACCCGCTGGGCCGAACGCAACGGCTACGAGCTCGAACTCATCGACGAACTCCGCAACGAAGAAGCCGGCATCCGCAGCGCGACCGTCAAGGTGAAGGGGGACTTCGCTTACGGTTATCTCCAAAGCGAAACCGGCGTGCATCGCCTGGTGCGCATCAGCCCGTTCGATTCGAACGCACGACGGCACACATCGTTCGCCGCGGTCGACGTCACTCCCGAGATTTCGGGCGAAATCAATATCTCGGTCAAGCCCGAAGACTTGCGCCGCGACACGTTCCGCTCGGGCGGTCCGGGCGGTCAACATCAGAACAAAACCGAATCGGGCGTCCGCTACACGCATCTGCCCAGCGGCATCGCCGCCGAAAGCCGCACGGAACGCAGCCAGCACAAGAACGACGACAACGCCATGGCCCTGCTCTTGGCCCGGCTTTATGCCGTCGAAGATCAGAAGCGGCGTTCGGAAGTCGAAAAGCAATACGACGACAAGGGCGAAGTCGCGTGGGGCTATCAGATTCGCAACTACGTGATGCAGCCTTATACGCTGGTCAAAGACGTGCGGACGGAAACGCAGACCGCGCAGATTCAAAACGTCCTCGACGGCGATTTTGCCGAGTTCATTCATGCGTTCCTGCGTAAGAAGGCCGAGAAAGAGAACAAGAAGGCGAAATAGGTTCGCCGCGGGCCGCTGCCGCGCCCGCGGCGAACCGCGGAATCATGCCGCGATCCCTCATCATCGCTGTCGCCGATCTCGCGGGCACCATGGCTCTGGGCCGGGCCGTGGCGGAGCGGTTGTGCCCTGGCGCCGTGCTCGCCCTCATCGGTCCGCTCGGCGCCGGTAAGACGCATTTCGTCAAAGCGATCGCGGCGGGGCTCGACATTCCCAACACGGCCACCGTCAGCAGCCCGACGTTCGTCCTCATCCACGAATACGAAGCCCGTTTGCCGATTTATCACTTCGACGCCTATCGCCTGGCCACCGAAGCCGAGTTCGCCGATCTCGGCCCCGAAGAGTATTTCCGCGGCCCCGGCGTCAGCCTCGTCGAGTGGGCCGACCGCGTGCCCCATTGCTTACCCAACGAATTTTTGCAGGTCACCATCGTACCGACCGGGGAAACGACCCGGCGTTTCGACTTCCTCGCTCACGGCGAACGCTACGAAACGCTCCTTCACGCCATTCACCTTTGAGGCGCTCATGTCCACCGAACCGCAACCGAGCAACCGTCGAAAACGCTTCTTCCAGATCACCGCTGGGCTCTTGCTCGTTTGGCTCGTCGCGGCTTATCTCTTGATGCCCGAGTATTGGTATCGCTACACCCGCCGCCATCCCGGCTACGAAAACCTGCCCGGCATCACGCACACCGCCGACGGCATCCCCGGCGACCCGCTCAACGTCGCCCTCGTCGGCACGAAGGCGGATGTCATGAAGATCATGGTCGCCGCGAAATGGTATCCTGCCGACCCGCTCACGTTGCGCAGTTGCCTGGAGATCGCGGCGGCGTCCGTGCTGAAACATCCGTACGACGAAGCTCCCGTCAGCAATTTGTTCCTTTTTGGCCGCAAGGAAGATTTGGCGTTCGAGCAACCCGTGGGCCACGATCCACGCCAACGCCATCACGTCCGCTTTTGGAAGACCGACGCGCCTGAAGACCCGCCGCTGTGGATCGGTTCGGCGGTCTACGATCGCCATGTCGGCCTGAGCCGCACGACGGGGCAGATCACCCACGTCACGGCCGCCGATGTCGACACGGAACGGGATTATCTGTTCGACGATCTGAAGAAGACGGGAGACCTGACGGAAGTAAAGGTCATCGACGGGTTTCACAAGACGCTGAGCGGGCGGAACGGCGGCGGCGATCCGTGGAAGACGGATGGGAAGCTGATTTTGGGCGTGATTGGAATTCGGAAATAACGTTGCATAATCGTCTGGATCCCTAGGATTCGGGGCGCTTGAGGCCATCCCTGGAAGCCCGACGCGTCACAGTACTTTCAACCTTGAAGAAATGACGCAAGGCAGCTGCAATTCAAGTAGTTG